>JALWZK010000277.1 GCA_027002665.1 Campylobacteraceae bacterium
TATTTATAATTTCAAATATTATTATATGTTAAAATAGATTATATTATACTTAATTATGCTCCAAAATATTAAAATATTGCCTATTAAGTAGTCCTTATCTTTAACAATGTTATGATTTTAAATAAAAGAGGTTAGAGTTATGATGAATGGTAGAGATATGAGCTTTTCATTGTGGTTGGATTTTATAGAGAGGGATTACCTTAAAAATGGGTTTCAACAACTCTTAGATGAGGGGATAGTTACGGGAGCAACTTCAAATCCATCTATTTTTGCAAATGCAATTATAAACTCTCCTGCATATAGAGAGCAGTTAAAATCGTTACAGGGTAAAACTCCAAAGGAGAAGTATGAGGCCTTAGCAATAGAGGATATTAAGACCTCTGCCAAGATGCTTAGACCTTTATATAATGAAAATAGAGATGGATATGTATCTATTGAGGTTGATCCATCTCTATATAATAACTCCAAAGAGACTATTAGGGAGGCAAAGAGGCTATTTAAAGCTATAAATGAACCCAATGTTATGATTAAAATACCTGCTACAGAGGCGGGTTATGAGGCTATGGAAGAGCTAATGGCAGATGGAATATCCATAAATGCTACTCTTATATTCTCACCAAAACAGGCAAAAGAGTCTTTTAGAGCAATGACAAAAGGAATTGCAAAGGGTGAACGGGACGGTAGCTGTAAAGTTGAGGGGGTAATATCTGTATTTGTCAGCCGTTTTGATAGGCTATTAGATAGTAAGTTAGAGAGTCATGGAATAACTCCTCATAAAACAGGAATATACAACTCAGCAAAAATATATAATATGGTAGAGAGAAATAAAATCTCAAATATTCGGACCCTATTTGCAAGCACAAGTGTGAAAGATAATAGTTTGCCGAAAGATTACTATATAACAGAGCTTACTGCTCCAAACTCCATTAATACAGCTCCCTTAGATACAATTAGAGCCTATCTTAAAACCGACAATTATTCAGAGGCACTACCAATAGAGGATACCCTAATTGATGAATATTTTATAAAACTTGAGGATAGTGGTCTCAATATGGAGCAGATTTATAATAAACTTCTATATGATGGCTTAAAAGCTTTTGAGGAGTCATTTAATGGTATGTTAGAAGCATTGAAATAACTTAAATTAATATACTTTTGTTATAATTTAATAAAAAATTAAGAAAGTATATTATGGAGAAGAGATTACGGTTCTATTTAAAAAACTTAATATATAATGGAGGTAGTGACCTCCATCTCAAATCGGGTTCAATTATTAGAATTAGAGTAAATGGAGATTTATTGAAACTTGGAGATAGAGTTATCTCCAATGAGGAGTTGGACGGTATTGCCAGAGCAATATTGACAGAGAAACAGTATAGAGAATTGACTACAAATAAAGAGTTGGACTGCACCTATATTTTAGATGAGAATAACCGTTTTCGTGTAAACTTTTTCTATCAATTAAATGGATTAAGTGCTGTTTTAAGGATTATCCCAGTTAAGATATTAACCATTGAGGAGTTGCAACTTCCTCCTGTAATAGCAGAGTTGGCAGATTTGCATAGAGGTTTAGTCTTGGTAACGGGTGTTACCGGAAGTGGGAAATCCACCACCTTAGCCGCAATGATAGATAGGATAAATAGGCGTAAAAAGAAGCATATTATAACGGTTGAGGACCCTATTGAATTTGTCCATAAAGATAGAGAGTCACTTATATCGCAAAGAGGAATTGGACAAGATTCGCACTCATTCTCCAACGCACTACGAGCCGCACTTAGAGAGGACCCAGATATTATATTGGTGGGTGAGATGCGTGATTTAGAGACAATAGAGATTGCACTACACTCTGCAAATACAGGTCACTTAGTCTTTTCAACACTACACACCTTAGATGCTAAAGAGACCATAAATAGAGTTATTGGAATGTTTCCAAAAGAGGAGCAAAATAGAATTAGAATGACCTTAGCATCTGTATTGGAGGGGGTTGTATCTCAAAGATTGGTTAAGACTGTTGATGGGAAAAGGGCTGCCGCAGTTGAGATTATGAAGAGAACAGCACGAATTTCTGAACTTATCGCCGAAAATAGAGACTATGAGCTATTAGATGCTATTGAAGAGGGTAAGGAGATATATGGGTCTCAATCGTTTGACCAAGCACTACTTGATTTATATTATCAGAATAGAATAACAGAGGAGGTTGTGCTTGAGAATGCTACTAATCCATCTGATATGAGACTAAAACTACAAGGTATAGGTGTTGCAACTAATAGTAATATCGACAAAGATAAGATAAAATATGATGTTTTTGATTTAAAAGAGAGTGATGATTTTGATACAATTAAAAATATATAATTTAAAAAGGGAGTAGTTATGCAATTAACACTAAATATACCTGATTTTACTATATTAACACTAAATAAAGATATACAAGAGTTAAAACAGACCATTAAAACAAGCACAGCTTTAATGCTTTTTAAAAATGGTAAGTTTTCCATAGAACAAGCTAGTCATTTTGCCAATCTCTCTCTATATGACTTTATGGATGAGTGTAAAAAAAATCAGATACCTATTATTAGTTATAATGAGAGTGAGTTGGAAAACGAAATGAAATTAATGAGTGAGTTATGATTTTAATTGCTGATAGTTCAGCTTTAGTGGCTCTTGCTATTGTTAATAGGTTAGAAGTGCTTGAAAAACTTTTTGGAAAGGTATATGTACCAAGAGCTGTTTATAATGAGATAAGTCAAGAGAATAAAGCAGAATCATATAAGTTAAAAAAATACTGTAAAAATAAAGTTTTAGATATTCAGTCTAATGCCAATTTTAACATAACTTTAGGAAAAGGAGAAAGTGAAGCTATTGTTCTCTATACAGAACAGAATGATGATTTTTTACTTTGTGATGATAAAAAAGCCAAGAAGTTTGCTCAAAATTTTGGTTTAAAGGTTATTGGTAGTTTGGGAATTTTGCTCAAAGCTAAAGAGGTGGGGCTTATTAATGAGATTACTCCTTTAATTGAAATTTTAAGAGGGTCACGAATTTTTATTGATGATAAGACTTATACTTTGGTTTTGAGGATGGCAGGAGAATTATAAAATATAATAAATAGTTATATTGCTAAAGGTCATAAACCATGCAGATAGTATTAGCGACAAAAAATAGAGGTAAACTAAAAGAGTTTCGAGATATGTTCGATGAGGATATTATCTCCTTTTCTGAAATCATAGGAGATATAGATATAGTTGAAGATGGTAGTAGCTTTAAGGAGAATGCACTTATTAAGGCCAGAGAGATATATAAGAGATTGGGAGAAGATTATCTAATAGTATCAGATGATAGTGGAATATCGGTTCCACTTCTAAATGGAGAGCCAAATATATACTCTGCGAGATATGCTGGAGTTAATGCCACAGATAGAGAAAATCTATTAAAGTTAATTAAAAAGCTCAAAGAGAAAAATGTTAAAAGGACAAAGGCATACTATACAGCCTCTATTGCTATAGTTAGTAGATATGGAGAGTATAGTGTTCATGGGTGGATGTATGGAGAGGTGATTACAACTATTAGAGGGGATAGAGGATTTGGTTATGACCCAATATTTATTCCTATTGGCTATACTCAAACCTTAGGAGAACTTGATAGCACTATCAAAAGAGAGATTTCACACCGTTCTAAAGCTCTAAAATTAGCTAAACCTATTATAGATTTGCTACAGAAAAAGTCAATTTAATTACTCATAGAT
>JALWZK010000278.1 GCA_027002665.1 Campylobacteraceae bacterium
TCTCTCTACTTACTCCATTTTTATCACATAGAGGTTTTGCAACGGTTCCAGCCACAAGAGAGGTTATTGATGACTCAATAAATATCAAAACTCCTAAGATATAGGCTAAAAGTAAAGCCCCTTTGGGGGAGTCTATATTTTTCTCCTTTCTACTAATATACTCTATAAATCCACCTACCCCTCCACTATCACTAATTAATCTAATAATAGCCCCGACAAGTAGAGCAAACAGCACAGTTTTGGTTATCCAACCCTCAGCAAAAAGTCCTACAAATCCATCAAGCATAGATATAGTAGCGGTTAATGGATTAAAGTGATTTAGAACCAATTTACCCAAAAATATGCCTGATAGTAGCGATACCACTACATCTTTTGTTATAATTGCCATTATAATTATAAAGAGTGGGATAATAACAGAGATAACTCCCAGATTTTCCATGATTTGTCCTAATATTTATTTTTTGAAAGATTATAACATGAGATTATGTATATTAAGATTTTATTCTATTTTGTAAATAAATATTCTAATTATTAGAAAAAAAATAATAGAATATTCTAAAACCATTTTAGAGAAATATTATGCAAATTCAAAACTCATCTATTGAAATCGTTATTATTGAAGATGAAGAGGATATTTTAGAACTTTTAGAGTATCATCTTCAAAAAGTAGGATTTAAAACTGTAGGTTTTAACTCAACAAATAGAGTTGAGCAGTTTTTAGAAGAAGAGAATCCGTCTCTACTGATTGTTGATAGAAATTTACCCTTAGTTGAGGGTTCTGAATTTATAAAGAAGATAAGAGATAAAGGTTATAATATTCCTGTCATCTTTTTAACCGCCAAGGATAGCTACCAAGCAATAGATGAGGGGTATCTTCGCGGTGCGGACGATTATATCACTAAACCTTTCCGTATGCAGGAACTTATCTATCGTATTCGAGCTATCTTACGCCGTTGTGGTGTAATTCAACAATCTAAATTAAAATATAGAGATTTACTCTTAGATATTGAGGCACAAACTCTATCTATTGAAGATAAACCTATAAAATTAACCAAAATGGAGTTTAATCTACTCCATATTTTTATGCAAAATCCAAATAGAGTCTTAAATAGGGAATTTTTAATTGAAAAGATTTCTGAAGAGTCAAAAGGGAAAAGTATAAATGTTGCAATTAGTCGTCTTAAGCAGAAGATAGACCCAGATGGAACTAAAGAGTATATCTCTGCTGTATGGGGAGTTGGCTACAAATTTAAATAATACCACTTAATTAGATTTATCCAATTTGGATAATTTTTTGAAAAATCTAACTTCTCATACATCTCAAAGGTCTCTTTAAATGGCTCTTTTAATGGAAAGTAGAGTGAAACACCATTGGCATCTCTAACCCTATATCCCATATTATAATTGGCAATGATAAATTTATCTAACTTCTCCAAGAGTCTTTTAGAGTATAGTTTCAATGGTTCTATCTGAACTCTAAATTGAACTTTTTTAATAAAATCGATTAAATCTATATAGTCACCTCTATTAAACAGTTGTGAATTTAAGAGTGAATATTTTAAATCTTTTCTATTATTTAACTTTTCCAACAAGGTTTTTGCAAATAGGTCTAAATTCTCTGCTACCTCATCTATAACTCTTAGATTATATGCCGATTGGGTAGTATCGAATGGTTTATCTCTATAATAGTCACCATAAAACTTCACTAACTCTTTTGCTATAACACCACTCTCTCGATTAATATCCAAATCCTCCAAGATATGTGGATAGTCCCACCCTGAAATAGGCTCAACAAATTGAGAAGCGACCATATAATCGGCTCGGTTTCTAAGCTGATAGGCAATTTCAAACATACCCATTAAACAGGCATCAAAACCGATTATATCAATAGGCAGATTTACATCTAATGCCTTTTGAAGTTCAATATTATCTAAAAAATCTCTGGCAGACTCATCAAAGGAGATAGCTATCTTCTCTATATTCTCCTTATGGATAAAATAGTGTTCTCTATTTTGAGAGTAGATATTCAAATCATCAACCCCCGTTCCATGTGACCAGATAATAACTATTAATTTTTCAGATGGATAGGCTTTAACAGACTCCTCTATAAAATTTTTTAAGATTATAGGATTACCTGTATTTGTCTCCCCTAAGCGTTTTATCTCCCTTATGTCCCCCTTTTTAATATAGTAACGGATAGTCTCTGGGGTATCAACAAACTCCCATCGGTCTAACTGAACAACAATATCTATATCTGAATAGAGTGAGCCTCTCCTTAAACTCTCTAAATCATCTTCAGCAGAGCTATTTAGATTGTTGTCAGCTGACATATATATAAGTAGGGTTAGTTTACTCACTGTTTTAAACCATATTTAAAGGCTCTTTTCCAAAAATATCATTCTCCTCACTATCAATATTTACTATCTGTTTAAATAGCTTTAACCAATATGGAGCATTCTCTGCACTATTAATATCTAAGGCCGAAAAGACATTTATAGCAAAATTGCTCATAGTTGGCATAAGAGGAAGATAGATAGATAGTCCATAAGCGTGTTCAAAATTTTTAGTTGAGTTATAGAATATAACCTCCTCTAATCCAGATAGCAAGGCGTCAATCGCCTCTATAATCTCCTCATCTTCATAACTCTCTCTTGTTAAGATAAGAAAGTGTTTTAAATCACGATAAATCTGCTCATTGCTACGATAGTCAAAAGTTTGAGTCTCATCGACAATAGGGAGAAATTTTCTTCTAATACTCTTCTCTTTTCTTAAAATAGTATATGCAAAGTTATTGAGTAGCTGAGCTAAATTATTAAGTGGTTCTGTTCTAAGTGCAGAGAGAGTTACTTTTAACTTTCTATTATCAGCATAAGAGGCGATAAAACTATCTACAATCGCTTTTCCTATCTCCTCATTAGATGCATTAGGATTTTCAATTAGAAATTTAATTAACGCATTATAGTCCCACCCTTTTCCCGGTTCTAACTCTTCTGAGCCGACAATCACTTCACTATAATCCCTCAACTGATATACCACCTCCAACATATTCATAAGACAGGCGTCGAAACCTATAATATCAACCTTTGTCGGAAGAGCAGTAAAGACATCTTTTAACTCTAAGTTATCTAAAAAATCTTTTGCTTCATCATCAAAAAGAATCGCCTTGGCTTCACTTCTGCTAATGGTTCTTATAGGTTTTCCCTGCTCTATCTCATACTTTTTCATTAATTCAGTTATTCGCTTTAAGCGTAACTCTTCAGGAAATATTGAAGGTCGATTTCCTAATGAGGGATTTACCGTAGCTATTGAACGCATATAAGCATTAGTTAAATTATTTTCATAGCCTACAAAAAGTTCATCTCTGGTGCCTCCACCATGATTCCATAATACAACAATATTTCTCTCTGCTTGATAATTTTCCATACCCCATATTAAAAAATCAATTAGAGTATTGGAATCTCCTGTATTCGTCTCTCCCATATGTAAAATAGACTCTTTTTTACCATTACGAATAACATACCGCTTAGTCTCTGAATCTCTTGCAGTTGCTGAGTGGTCCTGTTGAACCAGAATAGTCAGATTATTTCCAGTATTCTGGACAGACATCATCTCTTTAACATCACTATCGCCAAAAGTGTCTAAATCATTATCCCCCGCTATAAAAACCATTAAGTTTGTTGTCATCTTAAATCCTTTTTTTATATTCTATAATAAAG
>JALWZK010000279.1 GCA_027002665.1 Campylobacteraceae bacterium
ACTAATTTACGCTCCTACAACTTCTACAATAATATCTGCATGGATACCATGCCCTAGTTTAATATCTATCTTAAATTCACCTGTTGACTTAATTGCCTTTTTAAGCCCTATATTTCTCTTATCTATGGTAATATTCAACTGCTCTTTAATAGCATTGAAAATATCATCTTTTTTTACAGAGCCTTGAATACCAACAGGAGCTAATTTTTTAGCTATAGTAATCTTTTTACTCTCTAATATAACTTTCTCTTTTTTAAATCTCTCTAGCTCATCAGCTAACTCTTTAGCTAATCTCTCCTGTTCTGCTTTCCAATCTTCAACAATTTTGGGAGTTGCTAATTTTGCCATACCTTTTGCTATTAAAAAGTTTTGTCCATAACCATCTTTTACCTCTTTTATGTCACCTTTTTTGCCTAAGTTTTTTACATCTTTTATAAGTAATACTTTCATATTGCATAATCCTTTTAAATAAATTATCATTTTTTTCTAATTCGTAATTTTAGCAAGTTTTGTTTAGAGATTAGATATTATAGAAATAATATTTAATTTTTTTATTATTTAACATAATTCGTTATTTAAAATTAATATATATTATTATATAATAGTTATTATGGAAAAAGATTTATATATTGGAGAAAAATTGATAAAAAAGCTATATTATTCAATATCTAAGATTGCACTATCAGTATTTATACTATCGGGACTCTTCTTTTACATATTTAAAGATGAGATTCAAAGTAATATAGCATTGACAGGTTGGTTTATATTAATAAATCTATTTGTATTTATCCTTCTATATGACTATCTTCACTATAGACTATTCTATCGGAAAAAGAGTGAAGAGAGATATAGAAATGCAAAGAGAAAATTGGAGATAAAGCGAAAGAAGCTCTCTCTACTTCTAAGTCAAGCACCCATAGGAATATTCTACTATGATAAGAATTTAAGAATTTTAAATTACAATAGGATATTTTATCAGATATTTGGATTGAAAAGAAACCTAAAAGGGTTTAATCTAAATAACTTAAATGATAAAAAGGTGGTAAAGATTATGAAGAGTGTCTTAATTGATAGAAAAACCCACAACTATATCGGCTCTTATAATTTTACCTTCCAAGATAAAGCTATCTGGGCAGAACTTAGATGTTCTGCTCTCGTTGATGATAATGGTAATCTTATTGGAGGAGTTGGAATCTTGGAAGATAAGACAAAAGAGCATGAAGCTTATGAGAGGTTAAATTATGTCTCTCTTCATGACTCTCTGACAGGACTTCCAAATAGAAGGTCATATAAAAATTTTATGCAAAAATTGATTGAAGATAGACGAAATCAAGACCACTTCTCTATACTATTCTATATGGATTTAAACCATTTTAAAGAGATTAATGATACATTTGGACACTCTGTAGGTGATAAACTTCTACTTGAGGTTGCCAATAGATTTAAATCCTTAAAGTTAGAGAATAGCCACTTAAGTCGGCTTGGAGGAGATGAATTTACCTTAACAGTCACTTTTGTATCAAAGAGCGAAATAGAGACCATAGAGAGAGCAAAGGAGATTGCGAATAGAATAAAAGCTCTATTTAATGAGGTATTTGAGATAGAGGGGTTAAATCTATATATGACATCAAGTATAGGTATTGTCCTTATAGAGCCTAAAACAGATAATATAGATGTGATTATTCGCCATGCAGATATGGCAATGTATCAGACAAAGAGAGATGGACAGAACAATATTAAATTTTATGACCACACTTTGGACTTAGAGAGACAAGAATTGACAGCCCTACAGCAGGATTTAAACCATGCAATAGATAATAATGAACTTGAGTTATACTATCAACCGATAGTAGATATAAAAGATGATAGGTTGAATGCCATAGAGGCTCTCATCAGATGGAAACACCCTACAAAAGGTATGATTATGCCTGATAAATTTATACCTATGGCAACAGAGTCTGGACTCATCAATAGAGTTGGTTGGTGGGTGGCAAATGAGGTCTGCAGACAGTTATCTATATGGGATAGCAGAGGGTTAATAAAATTTGAATATGTAGCAATTAATATAAATGCAAGACAGCTACATGAGATAGATTTTCCACAACATATTGAAAAGTGTATTTTGGATTATAAAATTGACCCATCTCTAATCAAATTAGAGGTGACAGAGACCACACTTATAGATAGTTTTACAAAGATTCAGAAAATTATTAAGGATTTAAAAAAGATAGGTGTGGAGTGCAATATTGATGATTTTGGAACTGGATACTCATCTCTTGCATATCTAAAAAAACTCTCATTTAAGGTCTTAAAGATAGATAGAGTTTTTGTCAATGAGATTTTAATAGATGATGATAATTTAGAGTTAATAAAGAGTATTATTAAGATAGGTAAGCAGTTTAATTATAAGATAATAGTAGAAGGTATTGAGACATTAGCACAGAAGAAAAAAATTCTGGAGATTGATAGTGATGTATCATATCAGGGATTTTTATGTAGCAAAGCGATACCTGCTATGGAGTTTGAGGAGAGATTTTTAGTGTGAACTATCTCTAAACTTTTTCTTAATTTTAAACCCGATAAAGAGGCTATTTTATCCTCTTTCCCTTATCATCAAATTTTCTCTGAAAATTACCTCGAATAATAGCAAATGTCATAATGCTAAATAAAATAGCTACTACTATATATACTATATCTCCAAAACTCATATATCCTCCAATCTATTTTTAATTCTTATCTTTCTGAAACCACTATAGTTTTGACGCAGTGCCTCATAGGCAACAATGCCCACACTAATAGCAAGATTTAAACTTCTTCCTCCTTCTCCCATTGGGATTGTAATACATCTATCTCTATATTTAAGTAAAATATCCTCTCTTAAGCCTTTTGTCTCTGAACCAAATATTAGATAATCTCCTTTCTGAAATTTAACATTAAAGTATAGATTATCTGTTTTTGTTGTAGCAAGGTAACTGTTACCATTAATTGGATTAGCTTCTATAAACTCATTGAAACTATTCCAAACTTTTAAATCTAAATCTCTCCAATAGTCAAGTCCTGCTCTCTTTACCGACTTATCATCAATATTAAACCCTAAGGGTTTTACCAGATGTAGAGTTGCTCCCAGATTTACACACAATCTCCCAATAGTCCCTGTATTTGGTGGGATTTGAGGTTCTACTAACACTATATTAAACATATCAATCCTATCTAAAACAATCCAACTTCATTAACAATTCTATTTTTTGCTAATTTGCAGTATTCTTTTGATATATCTAAGCCTACTCCTATTCTATTATTTAATTTTGCTTCAATCAAAGTTGTTCCACTTCCTAAAAATGGGTCAAAAATAGTATCTCCCACATATGAAAAAAGCTTTATACACCTTTTAGGAAGTTCTCTTGGAAATGGAGCTGGATGACCAATTCTCTTTTTACTTTCTCCATTAAATGTCCAAATACCATTTGTCCACTCCATAAACTCTTGTTTTAAAATATCATTTTGACCTTTATAATTTTTTTTCCACTCCTTTTTATAAAATATCACTATTAACTCAACAGGTGCTATTACATATGGAGCTGATGCACTCATCCAACTTCCCCAAGCTGTTCTTCGGCTAATATTACCTTCATTCCAAATAATTGTAGTTTGATATTTCCAACCTACCTCTTTTGCTATTTGGGTTATATCGCTACCAACAC
>JALWZK010000280.1 GCA_027002665.1 Campylobacteraceae bacterium
ATTCTTTACCAAAATTATATTTATAGGGGATAACATGTCGATGTCATATAAGAACAAAATTAGATTAATAGATAGTGATTATTGCAATCATGATTTAAAAGATGACCTATTTGTCAAAAATCTGTTTAAATTAGGGTTATTAATAACCGTAGCCGTTTTTGGATTTCTATATATATCTAAAAACACAAATTTAATCTAATTTTTAAAGTAAATTTAAAGAGTTAAATATTAACTCTTTAAACAACTATCTTAATTCAATTTATCTCCTCCAATAAATCCTATAAATTGCTTCTATGGAGTTTCTCCTGCAAATGGCAATATAGCACTTGCCCAAGTTAATCCACCACCAAATGTATCCAATAGCATAAGCTCCCCCCTTTTAAGTCGTCCCGATTCATAAATATCATTAATCGCCATAGGGATTGATGCAGCAGAGGTATTACCATATTTATCTACGGTTACTACTACCTGCTCACTACTCATCTTCAAAGCACTCCCTACAGCTTTAATTATGCGATAGTTTGCTTGGTGTGGAACAAAGTGAGGAATATCCTTTGCATCTATATTATTATCTATTAAAATCTTCTTTACATCTTTTGTAAGTGTCTTCACAGCCAATTTAAAGGTCTCATTTCCCTTCATCTGCACAAAATTTAAACCCTCATCTAAAACCTTTTGTGATAGAGGGTTTACACTACCCGGTGCTGGAGTTACCAAAAAATCTGAATATGAACCGTCAGCACTGGCATTAATATCTATTATGGCTTCACTCTTATTATCTGTTGCAGATATAATAGAGGCTCCAGCTCCGTCTCCAAATAGAATACAAGTAGTCCTATCTTCATAATTAACAATAGAGCTAAACTTCTCAGCTCCAATAATTAGAACATGTCTCTTCATACCCGATTCTACAAATGCTTTTGCAACACTTAGAGCATATACAAATCCGCTACATGCTGCACTTATATCGAATGCTTGAACATTTTTAATTCCCAGTTTATCGGCAATAATACATGCAGTTGATGGCATATTAAAATAGTCCGGTGTTATAGTGGCACAGACTATTAAATCTATATCACTATTCCTTAATCCTGCCCTTTCAATGGCAATTTTGGAGGCTTTTGTAGCCATATCACTCGTAACTTCACTATCTCCAGCTATACGCCTCTCCCTAATACCTGTACGCTTTAAAATCCATTCATCACTGGTATCAACCATTTTTTCTAAATCTGCATTGCTTAGAACCTTCGATGGAACATAAGCCCCTATTGAGTGAAATTTTGCATACATCTTTTACCTTAAGCTTTATTTTTTAAAAGTAACTCTTCAATTGCACTATTGACATTGGAGTCTTTAAATGCTATAGCTTGAAAAATAGCATTTTTAATAGCTTTTGCATTACTTTTTCCATGCGATATAATAGCACAACCATTTACTCCAAGTAGAGGTGCACCACCATATTCTGCATAATCTACCTTATTTTTAAGTTTTCTAAACACTTTTTTCTTCATTAGTAATGCACCAATCTTAGCGGGAATAGATTTTCTTATCTCTGTTTTCATTAAATCAAAAATTGTAGATGCAACCCCTTCACTTGCCTTAAGAGTAATGTTACCTGTAAATCCATCACATACAACTACATCAACAGAGCCATTAAATATATCTGAGCCTTCAACATTACCCTTAAATCCGGGAACTCTATCTTTAATGAGTTTAAACGCCTCTTTGGTTAGAGCATTTCCTTTACTATCCTCTTCACCATTGGCAAGTAGTCCAACAGTTGGTTTTCGTAAACCCAAAACCTTTTGAGCATAAACCTCTCCCATAATAGCAAACTCATATAGGTTTCGTGGAGTGCAATCTGTAACAGCTCCAACATCAAGTAGAAGTGTATTTGCTATTGGAGAGAGACTTGGCATCATAGTGGCAAGTGCCGGTTTTGATATATCTGGAAGCCGCCCAATTCTCAGCGTTGCCAATGCCATAGTAGCTCCACTATGTCCAGCAGATACCACTCCATCAGCCTTTTTATCTCTAACAAGCTCAACCGCCTTATAGATAGATGACTCTTTTCTCTTTAAAGCTTGTGTAGCGGAGTCACTCATAGAGATTACATCTAACGCCTCTATTATCTTTACCTTATCTAAGTAGTATTGTGGAAGATGATGAAATATCTGTTCTCTATCTCCCACAAGTATTGGTAAAAATCTCTTCTCATCAAGTGCCTGAATTACACCTTCAATAATAGGCTCTGGGCCAAAATCTCCCCCCATTGCATCTATGGCAATTTTTATCATAATTTCCTACGCTTTTTTATATTCACCTGTTGTTAGGTTCATATGGTGAGGCATTCTCCATGTCCCATCTTCATCTTTTACAGGTCTTGGAAGTGTTAATTTATAGTGTGTTCTTCTCTTTGCCGCTCTTGTTTTACTTACTCGTCTCTTTGGTACTGCCATTTTCTATCCTTTATTTTTTATTTAAAACTCTTTTTCAAATTCAGTTATATCATCTTTACATACATTACATATATGATATGAGTTCTCTATGGAAGAGATTTCACTCTCAATAATAAAATTAAGGTCAATAGTTCCATCTAAGAACTCAATTATATCTAAATCATCTTGTGTAGTGATAACCTTATTGGTTAAGGTTAAAGATATAGGAGAATCGATATATTCTATATATTTCTCTCCACATCTATCACAAATTAACTCTAAATTGCCTTTTATATCTGCATCTAACTTGACTCTATCTCTACTCTCTTTTATTAAATTTCCACTAAAAGAGATGTTTTTAAAATTTAAACAAAAATCTTTTTGACTATGACCAATCTTATCAAAAGCTATTTTCATAGTTTTGATTAGAAAATCTCCCTTTTCGCAAAAAAGAAATTAATCTCAATATTAGCATTTTCTAAAGAGTCGCTCCCATGAACTGCATTCGCATCAATACTCTCCGCAAAATCTGCTCTGATTGTTCCCTTCTCTGCCTCTTTGGGGTTGGTTGCACCCATAAGCTCTCTATTTTTTGCTACCGCATTTTCCCCCTCCAACACTGAAACCACAACAGGTCCAGAGGTCATAAACTCAACTAAATCATTGAAAAAAGGTCTCTCTCTATGTATAGCATAGAAGGCTTCTGCGTCCTCTCTACTCAATCGAATCTTTTTAGTCGCCACAATTTTAAGTCCTGCATCTTCAAATCTTGTAAAAATTTTACCTATTAGATTTTTGGCTACTGCATCAGGCTTAATAATTGATAATGTCTGTTCCATTGATATTTACTCCATTATAGATAATAGAATATCCATTCTATTTTAGAGTGGAATAGTATCTAAAATTTATTGAGAAAAAGCTTTTTATAAGATATGTTTTAAAAGAGTTATAATATTCGCTATAATTCAAAACTATCTTTTAAGAAGGATTTTTATTGAACTTAGAGAAGAACTATATAACTATTTTAATATTTTTTATAGCTATTGCATTTTTTATCCCATTGGGGTTTGCTCCACTATTTGACCTTGATGAGGGTGCATTTAGTGAAGCAACAAGAGAGATGTTAGTTGGGGGGGACTATATTACTACCTATCTAAATGGAAATCTTAGATTTGATAAACCGATACTTATATATTGGTTACAGCTAATTAGTGTTAAGAGTTTTGGATTAAATGAGATAGCTCTAAGG
>JALWZK010000281.1 GCA_027002665.1 Campylobacteraceae bacterium
GATAAAAAGAGGTTAGCTAATGTAATCTATGCCTACAATATGGAGCAGAAAGATGATAGCATATTTCTCTTTATGGCTATGGCAAATCCAAATGTAAAGATTGAAGATTTAGAAAAAGCTATACATGAAGAGATAGATAAGATAAAGAGTGGAGAGGTAACAAGAGAGGAGATTGAAAAGGTTAAAATAAATATTAAAGCAGATTTTATATACTCATTGGAGAGTTCTTCAGAGGTCAATTCCCTATTCGGTAGCTATTTGGCTCGTGGAAATATAGAGCCTTTACTTAATTATGAAGAGAATTTAGATAAAATTACACCCAAGATGGTTACAGAGGTAGCAAAAAAATATTTTAATGATAATTTATCAACAACAATTATATTAAAGAAGAGTAAATAGATGGAAAATTTAATTTCGGGAGCAACAACAGCGATAATTACGCCATTTAAAAATGGCTCAATAGATGAGGCAACTTTTGCAAGATTAATTAAGAGACAGATAGATAATGGAATCGATGCGGTATGTCCTGTCGGAACAACGGGAGAGAGTGCAACTCTAACCCATGATGAGCATAAGAGATGTATTGAGATAGCAGTTGAGGTCTGTAGAGGAACCAATACTAAGGTGTTGGCGGGAGCAGGAAGTAACGCTACACATGAGGCGATAGATATTGCAAAACATGCAGAGATGTGTGGAGCTGATGCAATATTTTCGGTAAGTCCATACTACAATAAACCTAACCAAGAGGGGTTATATCAACACTATAAAGCCATTGCAACAGCAGTGGAGATACCGGTTATGCTATATAATGTGCCGGGTAGAACTGGTGTCGATATATCTGCCGACACAGTATGCCGACTATTTAACGATGTCCCAAATATTTTTGGAATAAAAGAGGCAACCGGCTCTATTGAGAGAAGTGTTGAACTTCTATCCAAACAACCAGATTTATATATCTTTTCAGGTGATGATGCAATAGACTATCCAATCTTAGCCAATGGGGGCAAGGGGATAACCTCTGTTACAGCAAATCTACTACCAGACCTCAAGAGTGAGCTGGTTCACTCTGCACTTAGAGGAGATTTTGAGGTGGCAAGAGCCTTAAATAGTATGCTATATCCAATTAATAAGACTCTATTTTGTGAAAGTAATCCAATTCCAATAAAGTATGCTATGTATGTGGCAGGACTTATCGAGAGACTTGAGTATAGACTACCACTTGCCCCTCCAAGTAGAGAGAGTATGAGAAGAATTGAAGATGTCCTAAAAAATTATAATGTGGTAGGTATGTAGTATATGGGAAATAGAGGTAAAACAGTTGTAATTACAGGGGCTACAAAGGGTATTGGAAGAGCGATAGCATATAGGTTTGCAAGAGAGGGTGTAAATGTGGCATTTACATATAACTCAAATGAAAAATTGGCAAATGAGATAGTAGAAGATTTAGAAAGTAAATATGGAGTTAAAGTTAGAGCATATAGGTTAAATATTTTAGAGCTTGATGAGTTTAAACCTCTATTCTTAGAGATAGATAGAGACTTCGATAGAGTTGATTTTTTTGTTAGTAATGCGATGATTTATGGTCGCCCTGTTGTTGGTGGATATGGTAAATTTATGAAACTGCGACCCAAAAAGGGATTACTAAATATCTATACTGCCACTGTGGGTGCTTTTGTGAGGGGAGCGCAAGAGTCGGCTCTAAGAATGCAAAAGGTTGGAGGTGGCTCTATTGTGACTATTAGTTCAACAGGAAATCGTGTATATATGGATAACTATGCAGGACATGGAACAAATAAGGCCGCAGTTGAAACTATGAGTAGATACGCTTCAGTGGAACTTGGAGAGATGGGAATTAGAGTAAATGCTGTGAGTGGAGGTCCCATAGATACAGATGCCTTGAGAGCATTTACAAACTATGAGGAGATAAAGAGGACAACTATTGAACGCTCATCTCTAAATAGAATGGGAACACCTGAAGATATGGCAGGAGCTGTTTACTTCCTATGCACAGATGAGGCATCATGGATAACGGGACAGACTATTGTGGTTGATGGTGGGACTACATTTAGATAATGCAAAAGAAGATAGTTAATGTTCCAAATATATTAGCATTTATCCGTTTGCTATTAGCCCCTATTATGTTTATGCTTCTTGTCAATCAAGATGCCCCTATTTTTAGTGAAATTCACCCATCTTGGCTTAACTACTTTGCAGGTTTTATATTTGTTATAGCGAGTGTTACAGATTTTTTCGATGGATATATTGCAAGAACTTTTAACCAAATAACTATTGTCGGACAAATCTTAGACCCCTTGGCAGATAAGATGCTAACCTTGGCAGGTTTTTTGGGTTTAATGGGACAAAATATTGCATCTCCTTGGGCAATATATCTAATCTTAACAAGAGAGCTATTTATTACAGGTTTGAGAGTCTCTGCCATATCTGAAGGGATTGATATATCTGCCTCTATCTTTGGAAAGATAAAAACGGTTGTTCAGATGATAGCTATTGGATTTCTACTTATGCGTTGGAGTGGAGGAGAGTTACTACTCTGGATTGCAGTTATTTTAACTCTCTATTCGGGATATGAGTATGTGAGAGAGTTTGTAAAAAAAGTGGGAGATTAAATCGTTAATGGCAATGAAATTGATAAAGTTAGATAATGGCCTAATGATGGAAGTGGAGATAACTCAAGATGAGATTGAAGAGATTTCAGGTAGTTATGGAGATGAGGTCATCGAGAGAGTTGAAAGCTCTATGGGAGCTGTAGAATCTATAATAAAAGAGAGTATAAAACCTATAGTCTCAGCTTATGAAACTCTAAATCAAGATGTAGTTTTAGAAAAAGCAGAGGTTGAGATAGGTATCGGTTTTTCTGCTGAGGGAAATATATTTATTGCCAAAGGTGAAGGCTCAGCAAATTTAAAAGTTAGATTGATTCTAAGTCCAAAAAGATAGTTTTATAAAAATTATCTCCATAGAATTTCACTATGTAGTTTTTTCATAAGAGAACTTATACCCTCTTCTCCTTACTGTATGTATAACTTGAAATCCCAATATACTCTTCAACCTTTTCCTTATCTGATTAATAGCGACTTCGACAGTATTATCACTTACATACTCCGGTTCTTCCCATAGAGCATTAATTATCTCATCTTTAGAGAATACCCTCTCCTCTCTTAAGGCAAGATAGGCTAAAATATCAAATGTCTTACCATTTAAAGAGACTATCTTATCATCATACTCTATCTTCTTATTTGCAATATCGATTGTAAGCTTACCAATATCAATCTTAGTTCCAAAGAGTTTACGCATATTTGATAAAACTCTTGCCGCTATTAGTTCTGCTGAATGAATGTGATTTACTATAACATCATCAGCCCCTAAGTTAAAGAGAGCAATTTGATTTTCTGGCTTATCTGTCAAGATAATAATTTTCGTCTCTCTTTTCTTCTTCTTGACCTCATTACTATACTTTTCTAATGAGTATCTTTGATTTTCATCAAAAATTATAATGAGTTCATAATGTCTAAAATCTGTAAAATTGGTAGCGTCATACAAATCATTTGCACTATCTACAATACATATAAAGTATTTTGCAAGTTCGACCTCTAACTCTTTAACAAACTCGTCTTCGAACCCTATAGTCAATATTCTCATTGTAAT
>JALWZK010000282.1 GCA_027002665.1 Campylobacteraceae bacterium
GTATTGCTATGATAGAGCTAATATTTGCCATAGTTGTTATCGGTATTGTGCTTCTATCTGCACCTATGTTAATTCAACAATCTGTAAATAGTGGGTATGTTACTCTACAACAGGAGGCAATTGCGGCCGCTTCATCTCATACAGGAATAGTTCTCGCTAAACATTGGGACGAGGGAGATGCAAATAATACAACAGGAGTTGCACCTATTATTACACTGAATAGTCAGCAACCAAATTCCCCTTTTACTCTTGGTGGAATTATAGATATAAATACATCAAGCAGAACTTCAGCTATTGCAGATAATAATATATCTGCCTCTCCTATAGGGACAGATGGGAATGAAACAACTCCCGATTTATATGATGATGTTGATGATTACAACAATAAAGATTTAAATCTTACTATATTTAATGGTGAGACTACAACTGCCGATATTGGGGAGTATATTGACCAAAATATTACCATTAGGACTATAGTTACATTTGCAAATGATAGAAATGAGACCTATAGCGATTTCAATAACTCTATAGTAACTGTCAATAACATATATTTAAATAGAGATTTGGGTGGAGTAGAGAGTAATATAAAATTTATAAGAGTAAATTTAACAACTCAAAATACAGCCGTTCCTGAATTGGAAAAGAATATCACAATGGATGCTTTTTCATGTAATCTTGGAACATATACAATAGGTGAGGGGCAGTTTTAATGCAGAGAAGAGGATTTTCACTTATAGAGGTTATATTTGTATTGGTTATTCTTGGTGTTGTAGCCTCAATCTCATCACAAATCATTGTGCAGGTCTATGAGAACTATATTTTACAGAGAGCTATATATAGTGTAAGTAGAAAGACTGAACTTGTAGCAACTCAGATAGTAAATCGTTTAACATATAGGATAGAGGGGACAACCATATCTAAGGACCATCAAGCATTTTTAAATGGGACTGCAACCAATAATGATTGGTTGCCAATTGAAGATGTTCCTGTTGGAGGTGATAAATATACCACTGTTGAGTGGATAGGATATGATAATGATAGTTTTGCTTCAGATGCAAATCCCAACTGGAGTGGGGTTGCCAACTATGAGTATGATGTAAATAGGAGTAGATTTGTTACACCGGGTTCTAATTTAAATAAAACTGCTACCATTATGTCGAATCTATCTAATGGAAGAGTAGATTTAACACCGAATAGACCAGCAGGTTTAATATTTATGGAAAATAATAATTACTATACAGATAGTAAAGAGTATAACCCTCTATGTATGGGAATGATACCTGAATTATCGACATCTACAAGAGATTGCATATTTCCCGTATATAATGATACAAACAACTCTATAACTTTTACAAGAAATAGAGATACAAACAGCACTATCAGACCTAAGATTATTACAGAGAGATATAAACTCTCATGGAGTGCTTACGCTATTGCACCAGAACCACAACCAAATGGGCTATTTAAGTTGGTTTTATACTCAAACTATCAACCTTGGAATGGAGATAGTTATCTTAATGCAACAAAACATACGCTAATGGGTAATGTATCTGTATTTAAATTCTCTGAAAATGGGGGAATAATCCACTTTAAACTGTGTGCTACAGAGGAGCTGGGGGATAACAATATCAGTTCATGTAAAGAAAAGGTGGTAATGAGATGATTAGTAGTAGAGAGTTTAAAAAGGGTTTTTCTATGGTTACAGCTGTATTTGTCATATTTATAATGGGTTCTATAACCGCACTTATTATGAATGTTACGGGAAAGAGTCTTAAATTGACAACTACTCAATATCAGAAAGAACAGGCTATGCTTCTGGCACGGTCATATACTGAACTTGCAATGTTATATGTAATCCACCACAATAGAGTCTCAAACAATAACTGTCTGGAGCAGATAAATGGGGTTTTTGGTGACCCCAATAATCTATATAGTATTAGGGTGGATATTAAATATATTGGAAATAGCCAACTTCTTCCAAACTGCCCTAAAAATATTACTCCTACATGGAGTGTAGCAAATCCTACAGGTTTTGACTCCTCTATATCGCTAATTATAGATACCTATATAAGTTATAAAGATTTTGATGATTTAAGTGGTGATAGAAATATCACATTTTATAGAAGAACGGTTCAAAAACTATAGCCATTTACTTTCTATTTATATATATTGGGTATAATTAAAAACTTAAAAAAATAGTGAAAAAGGGTTCTGAATTAATAGTAACTATTTAATTTAAGTAAAAATAATGCAAAGGATTCATCATGAGTAAAAATATAGTGGGACGACATATAGAGCTATCAGATTCTATAAAGAATCATATTTCAGATAGTATTGATAGTTTAAATAAATACAATTTAACAATTATTTCAACTAACACTATTATTTCAGGTGATAATAAAAATAGAGATGGCGTTTTAATTGAGCTTGTTATCAATCTAAAAGATAAAAATACAATAGTTATTACACAACGAGATAAAGATGTCTATAGTGCTGTAGATATTGCAATTGAGAGGGCTCAAAAGGCTTTAAGAAGATATGCAGATAAGGTTAAAGACCATAAAATTATGTCATTTAAAGATATGGGTGTCGATGCAGAGGCTGTATTGGATTTAGAGCCGGAAGATGATGAAGTAGAGATAGTTCCTATGGATTTAGAACTTCATAAACCTCTCGATTTTGAAGAAGCGATTGAAGCATTAAAGGCTGAGAAGAAACGACAATTTATCGTTTTCAATGACTATGATGGAAATATGAGAGTAATGTATAAAAGGGCAGACGGCAAATTCGGTCTCTACTAATAAATAGACAAAAAGGTATTATTTTTAATACTTTTTTGCACAAAAATTCACCAATTAAACTTCCTTCTCAATATTAATCCTCCAAAAATCACGCTTGTATCACATTTTTTTGACACTATATAGAGTTTGAATAGATAATATCTATAAGGGAGAATATTTGAAAATATTAAAAAAATTGATAATTCTATATGTGGAAAAGCGGAAGGATATAATAGAGAGATACTTACCAATTTTAGAATCAAATTGTGATAAAGTCTATATAGCTACAAATGGAGAAGAGGCGCTATATCTATATGAAAAGGTTAAACCCCATATTATTATAATGGATTTATATGTTTGTCAATTTAAAGGTGAAACTATTGCAAAGCGAATTAGGGAGCATGATGATAGTGTAGCCTTTATAGCCTTGACGGATTATGCTACCAGAGATATTCTACTTGAGATAGTAAATTTAAATTTCTCAAGCTACCTTGTAAAACCTGTCGATGAGTTGAAATTAAAAAAGGCACTTTTAAAAGTATCTAAGAAGATTCAGAATGGAAAGATAGTCTATTTAAAATATAACTGCTCTTGGAATAGCTCAACCAAGACTTTTTTCTATAATAATGAGCCTGTATTTTTAACGAAGAGAGAGCGAAAACTTTTAAAACTTCTTATAGATAAAAATGGCTCGCCCTGTAGTGATGATGAGATATATTTTGCAGTATGGGCAGATGATTTTGATAAGACAGTTACAAATGCTTCAATTAGAACACTTATAAAGAATTTGCGCAAAAAAATACCAAGAGAGCTAATTGAAAATCAATATGGTGTAGGATATAAGATAAAAATATAGTTACATAATTACACAATTATTATACTA
>JALWZK010000283.1 GCA_027002665.1 Campylobacteraceae bacterium
ATATTAGCCCATATATAAAAATAGTAATTCCTAAAAAGGTAAAAGAGGCTTATAGGGTAGCTAAGATTCCACCTAAGATTAGAGGATATTGCTATCAAGAGAATCTAACTAAACTCCCCCATAAAAATCTTTCTTTTTAAGGTCTCCATGATAGACAACTTTATCTACATCAACATCTTTTTTGGTTAAAATTTCAGGAACAGGATTACTCTCATTTAAATTTTTTATCTCTTCATCTAACTGCTCCTCTTGATATGTCATCATCATATCGGCTGTAATGACAGTTGGAAGTTGTTGAATTTTTACAAGTTTTTTAATCTCATCTTCAACAGTTTCACCCTCTATTGTCACAATAATTTTCCCTTTTGTCTTATCGCTAAAGTGATAATCTACAAAATCTGCATTTTTAAAATACTCTATTAACTCGTCAATATGTTTGGGTAGTGCTTGAACTACAATACTTGATATATTCATATTTCACTCCTATTTTTGATTTAAATCCCATACCATAATACTACTATCATCGCTTGCTGAGAAAATTCTATTCTCATCTCGGAAAATAATCACATTTAGTGTGCTTTTCTGCCCTTTAAGTATAGCTATTTTGGATTTAGTTGAACTATTATAGATATGGATATTATTCTGTTCGTCCATAGCAAAAGCCACTTTTTTAGCACTTGGACTAAGAGCAGTAGAATAGATTAAAAAATTCCCTGCAATATAGGTTCCCTTACCGGTAGCCACATTATAGATAGAGCCTCTTCTATCCTGTCCTGCCCCACTCACTATTCCATTTTTAAAATCAACTCTATAGACATTATCGACATTTTGACCTTTAAGCACCTTTATAACCTTACCTGTTTGGACATCAACAACGGTTAGGACACCACTTTCACAGGAGAAGACCACTTGAGTTTTATCTCTATTTAGTGCAAAATCCGAAAATTTAGATTCACTAAGTTGAACTCTATAACTCTCTTTTTTACTATTTAAATCTAAAAGTGACACCTCATTACTTAAATAACCCAATAGAATATGCTCCTTATCTATAAATCGAGCCTTAATTAGAGCCTTTTTATCCTCAGCAGAGAGTATCTGTGTAAGATTTTTATCATAGATATATAGGTCTGAATATCCATTTTTGCCACTATCGCTAAGAAGTAGATACCTGTTGCCTATCTTATCGACACTCATAACCCGAGCTGGTATCTCATCTCCCATAAAATCTTTTACATTGGGAATTGAGATGTTTTTTATATTCTGTCTTGTGGTAATATCTTTTATCTCTATATGACCCATATCGGTAGCAATAACAAGTATATTGTCTCTTAGCACCATATCTCTAACTGTGCCATTTACCTCAATGCTATCTATCGGTTTGATAATTGGAACAGCCCATATAATAGTAGTCCAAAATAGTAGAAAAAATATATATCTCATGATAAAATACCTTCAATTTGATTTAATATTAACTCCTCTATCTCCTCTGTTGAGAGGTCGCTTTTAACTCCATAGAGGTCAATTTCACTAACCATAAAATTCTCGAAAGAGCTATTTTCACTCAATTTTGCAATCAGCTCTTCCATCTTATCTCCCCCTAAGGCCTCTTGTGTAAGTTCTGAAATATAGATAATAAAGTTATACTCATCAACATCAAACTCAAACTCTTCCGAATCGTAATCTACATAGTTCTCATCAACGCTAAGCAGATGTCTTAACTCTATCTCTTTATCCTCTAATCTATCAAAAAGTTTCGGATATTTCTGTTGTAGTCTCACTTACTCTCCTCTTGAGGTATTACTATGTAACTAATTGCCTCTGTAGGGCATCTTGAGATACAAAATCCACACGCTGAACAACTCTCATTATCTATAATAGGATTCAACATACCATTAAACAGAATTGCATCATCTATACATGGCTCTTTACATGAGTAACATATAACTCCTTGGTGGGCTACACAACTCTCTATAGAGATTTGAAATATGGCATTTAAATATGGACTACTATTAGTTAAGGATAAAACATCTTTTTCACATGCGATAGCACACTCATCACAAAAGGTGCAACCATTTTTATCAAAAGTTAAAGTAGGAGTTTTTGTATTTTCATCAATATAGATAATCTTTTCATCACAAGAAGTGACACAAGCTTGACTTTCACAACTTGGACACTCACTCTGAAAAAGAGATTCACTTTTCCCATAGGGGGGACGAATCAGAAAAGGAGTCTCCTCCTCTTCCGATTGTCGTAAAGGTTTAGTAATGGATTTAAAAAAACCTCTTCTACTTACCACTACTCTACACCATCATTCATCATATCAGCAAGATTGGAGTGTGATTTTAAATCACCTGTCAATCCATCTGGCTTAAAGGTATTTCCCACTAAGGTTTGAACATTTGCTTGAGGGGCATGACACTGTGAACAGTTAAATCTACCCGGATAGAGATGGTCTAATTTTTTTACTGTTGCTAACTTAATATCACCAACATTTCCAATATCACCTTTTGGTCCAACTTTGTGACCCTCTTTAACAAACTCTCCATTTTTAAGAGTTGTCGTTGGTCTATAGTTGGTAAAGTGAGTTGCTGGAATTGGAGTTGCACCCATACTTTTTGCAACATTAGGCATATGACACCCAAGACATTTATTGTCCTTTTGAGTAATAGGTAATAGTCCTTCAACAGAGTGAGGAATCATCGGTGGAGCATTTACAAAAGCTCTCTCAAATCTCGGAGCAGCCCCCGGAGCTGGTCTATCATATTTAACATCAGCCGGTTTTACATCTTCCTCTTTAAAGACAGATTTTTTTCTTAAACCTAAGAGCGTCTCATCAACTTCGTTTTTATTTCCCAAATCCTCTTTTTCAAGTCTTGCTTTATCAGCTACTTTTGCATTAATATCAATCACTTTCGGAGCAGATTTAGCTTCAGCTTTTGCAGGAGCTTTAGTAGCTCCACCACCCTTAATTGAACTAGCAATAGAGTCAATATCTGCCTCACTTAATGGTGCTACCTGCCCTTTCATAATCCCCTTCATAGAGCCACCATAAGAGCCATCTTTATACCCTTTAAGTGCCTTTACAATCTCCTCTTTTGACATATCTTTTACAACCTTAGATACGCCCATAGCCTTCTTTTCAAAATTTGCTCCATGACACCCTTTACAAGCAGTTGTATTCGCACTATAGAGTGCTGAAGCAGTCAATAATGAACCCAATGCCACTATCTTAATAACTCTTGTCATTTTCTCTCCTTTAACTTTTTTTATTTTTATTAAAATCTCTAATAGCAAAACTTAGAGCATCTTCTCTACAGACATCAATACAGCGACCACAATTGGTGCACTCTCCATCTGTTACTGAGATACTCTCTCTATTAATCATTTTTAATACCTGATTTTCTGGACAGACAGCTTTACACTCCATACAGTTGGTGCATACCTCATGGTCATGTTTAACTCTAATAATACTCTTTTTCCCAATAATTGAATAGAAAGCACCGAGAGGACAGAGATGTCCACACCAACCATTTTTAACTCCAAAAAGATCAAATAGGAAAATTGCGACTATCACTGAAATACCTGCACCAAAACCGAAGATAATACCTCTCTGCATAATAGTTATAGGACTAAATACTTCAAAAGCGGCAATTCCTACAATAGCAGAGACAATAAGTCCCAAAACCATAATCCAATATCGAGTTCTTCGTTTTAAGAAGCGATAATTTACCTCTTCCTTATCTAATTTCAGTTTGCGTCTAAGCCAATTTGATAAATCTGTCACCATATTGATAGGACATACCCAACTACAAAAAGCTCTTCCACCTACTATCATATAGAAGAGTGTAATAAGTAATGCTCCTATCAGAACATCTGCCCCTATTAGAAAACCTGCAGATAGAACTTGTAGTGTAGTATAAGGGTCGGCCAGTGGAATAAAACCAAACAGTTTTGAAGAGCCGAAAGTTCCCTCTAAGATATGCCAACCATAAGCATTAGCAGAGAAGTAGAGAAACATTAACCCAATCTGTGTTACTCTTCTCAGGAGTAGATATTTAAACTTTTTCATTAATACTCTATCCCCCTATTTAAATAATCTGATGGTTTCTGTTTACTTCTCTCATCATGCGTCTCAATTTCATCAATTTTTCTATCTCCTACTCTCTGTTGGTCTTTTATATCCCAACCTTTTACATAGTGGTCGCCCACTTTTCCTGTGGAGTATTTTCTTGGAAGCACAAAAATAGCAGGTTTTTCAGTTACACAAGCCTTTTCACACAAACCACAACCGGTGCAGATATCTGAGTGAACTACTGGAAGTAGAAAAGCGTGTTTTCCTGTCCGTGCATTCTTTTGATATTCAAGTGTAAGTGCCTCATCAAGTAGAGGACAGGCTCTATAACAGGCATCACACTGTAAACCCCAATAGGCTATACACGACTCCTTATGCACTACTGCCAGACCCATCTTAGCCCTATTAATATCGAGTTCCCTCTTCTCATTCAGGAGAGACTCCATATCTAATGCCTCTGATGGACAGACCGGCACACAAGGAATATCATCACACATATAACAGGGAACCTCTCGAGGGACAAAGAAAGGTGTTCCAATAAGTTTATGATCACCTCCCTTAGCTATTTTAAGTGTTCCTTCCCTTTGAGTTCCATCTCTATTTTTATTACTTTCACGATTCACACAAGCTTCAGCACAGAGTCCACACTTAATGCAGACATCTATAAACTGCTCTTCAGGTATCGCCCCCGGTGGTCTAAGCACCAGAGGTGAACTCTTTGCCTCATCACAATAACCACTCCACAACAATCCACCAAGAGCTGTAAGACCTACGCTTTGAAGAGTCGTTGCCATAAACTTTCGTCTATTGTTGTTGGAGCTTTTCATAACTTATGCCTTAGTAATCTTTACAGCACACTTCTTGTAGTCTGTCTGTTTTGACATTGGACAAGTTGCATCAAGAGTTACTTTATTGATAAATACCTTCTCATCAAACCAAGGCACAAATACCAATCCTTGAGGTGGTCTATTTCTTCCTCTTGTCTCAACTCTCGCTTTTACTCTACCACGGCGAGACTCAACCCATACAAGTTCACCTCTCTTAATACCCTTAGCTTTTGCATCTTTAGGGTGCATATAACAGAGTGCCTCTGGAACAGCACGATATAGTTCTGGAACTCTCATTGTCATAGTTCCAGAGTGCCAATGCTCGAGAACCCTACCTGTGCATAACCAAGTATCATAGTTGCTATCAGGCATTTCTGGCGGGTCCATATATGGTCTTGCAAATATTTTTGCCTTATTTGGTAGAGCATATTTACCAAGTTTCTTATCCGGAGCTGTTAGAGTTCCTTGAAGAATCTTCTTAGCGAGTGGACCATAGAATGCGTGGGTTGAGTTACTTCCACTCTTTTTAACCGCCTTAGCTGCATAAGGGTCATATTTAACATTAAATCTCCACTGTGTCTCTTTACCATCAACAACAGGCCACTTAAGTCCTCTTACTTTATGGTAAACTTCAAATGGAGCTAAGTCATGTCCATGTCCTCTACCGAATGAAGCATACTCTTCAAATAGATACTCATGAACCATAAATCCATAACCCTTAAATACTTTTCCATCTCCACCTTTAACATTTCTGCTATCACCGATACATTCAGAATTATCAAAACCTTTTTGTGGGAATTTATTAAGGTCTATTTTGTATTTTTTACCTTTATTTGCATAGAGAATTTCAAACATGGTAGTATCCTCTTTGTAACCCATCTTCTTAGCATCTTCAATTACATTTGGAAGTTTTTTACCATTTCTAAGTGTATATTCTCCCCAAAGGTCTTTAACTGTAAATCTTTTTGAGAACTCCATCCACTGCCAAGTATCAGACATCGCTTCACCTACCGGTAAAACTTGTTGTCTCCAGTGTTGTGTTCTTCTCTCTGCATTTCCATAAGCACCCCACTTCTCATAAATCATAGCTGAAGGAAGCACAAGGTCGGAAACCATAGCAGAAATTCCCGGATAACCATCTGAGGTTACAATAAAGTTATCCATCTCTCTTGCTGCCTTAATCCAATGTTTTGCACTGGCACTATCTTGATACGGGTTACACACATTTACCCATGCAAACTTAACTACACCATCTTCAATATCTCTATGGATTTTCATAATGTGTTGATTACCCACTGGATTGAGTGTTCCCGCTGGAAGTCCCCATACCTTTTCCACTTTTGCTCTATGTTTAGGGTTTTTAACCATCATATCTGCAGGGAGTCTATGACAGAATGTTCCAACCTCTCTCGCCGTTCCACAAGCTGACGGTTGTCCTGTCAATGAGAATGCTCCATTACCCGGAAGTGCCTGTTTATTGAGTAGGAAGTGAACATTATAGGAGAGAGTATTTACCCAAGTTCCTCTTGTGTGTTGGTTCATACCCATAGTCCAGAAGGAGACAACTTTTCTACCCTTTTCAATATATAAAGCCACTAAATCTTGGAGTTTTTTCTTAAAGCTATCAAGAGACTCATTTGGGTCACCTTTTGCTATCTTAGCAACATAGTCAAGCGTAAACGGCTCTAAAGATTTTTTATACTCCTCAAAAGAGATTTTCCAATGTTTCAATGTCCCCGGAGTATTTTTCATAGTGTCACCCTCTTTATACCCATAAGGTGCAAGTGCAGGTGCCTCCTTAGCAGATACCTTTTTCTCCATCTCCTTAGAGATTGTCTCCATCTCTTTTGCACTATATTTACCCTCTTTAAGTGACTTTTCACCTGCCCTTCTCATACCGTAACCGATATTTACAGGTCCAGCAGCAAAGACAATATTTTTCTTCACAAAGTCCCAATCGATAGCTTCTGGGTGGTTATATACAATCTCATGTGCAATATAGTTCCAAATTGCAAGGTCAGTGTTTGGAGAGAATATAATATTAAAGTCACCAAGGTCACAAGTTCTATTTGTATAGGTTTGGATATTTACAACTTTTACTCTATCAGGGTCAGAGAGTTTTCTATCGGTGACACGAGACCAAAGAATTGGGTGCATCTCTGCCATATTTGAACCCCAAGTCACAATAGTATCTGTAAGTTCAATATCATCATAACAGCCACTTGGCTCATCGATACCGAATGTTTGATAGAAACCAACAACAGCACTTGCCATACAGTGTCTAGCATTTGGGTCAATAGCATTTGAGCGGAAACCACCCTTCATCATCTTTTGGGCAGCATACCCCTCCATAACTGTATATTGTCCAGAAGCAAATACAGCTACACCCTCAGGTCCAGACTCTTTAAGTGCTTTCTTAGCATGCTTCTCCATCTCATCAAATGCTCTTTTCCAAGATACAGGTTTAAATTTACCTTTTTTATCAAATTCACCTTTATCATTCATACGAAGAAGAGGAGTTTTAAGTCTATCTGCTCCATACATAATTTTTGCATTAAAATACCCTTTAATACAGTTAAGTCCTCGATTTACTGGAGCAGCAGGGTCACCTTTTACAGCAACGATTCGCCCATTTTTTGTTGCAAGCATAATTCCACAACCGGTTCCACAAAATCGACAAGCAGCTTTGTCCCATCGCCAACCTGATTCAGCCTTCTCTGCCTTTGCTTGAGCCTCTTGGGGGACAGCAATTCCTACAGCAGAAGCTGCTGCTACAGCTGCTGAACTCTTTAAGAAATCTCTTCTATTTAAAGCCATTCTTCTTCCTCCTAAGGATAATTAGTTTGCTATAAACAAATATAACATGGTTATAAGAATAACATAACTGTTTTAAATAAATATTGATATTAGTCAATAGTATTAGATATATTTTTTTAAAACTTCTGGAATATCGATGGTTCCATCTGCATTTTGATAGTTCTCCATAATAGCTACCAAAGTTCTACCAACAGCAAGAGCCGAACCATTTAAGGTGTGGAGAAGTCTATTTTTTTTACCATCTCTAAATCTTATTTTGGCTCTTCTCGCTTGAAAATCTCTTGTGTTCGATATTGAGCTAATCTCTCTATATCTATTCTGTCCGGGTAACCAAACCTCTATATCAATGGTCATAGATGCCGAAAATCCTAAATCTCCACTACAAAGCTCTACTAATCGATGAGGTAACTCAAGCATAGTTAAGAGATTGGAAGCATTCTCCACCATCATATTAAATATCTCTTCACTCTCTTCAGGTAGAGATAGGGCTACCATCTCAACTTTATCAAATTGATGTTGTCGTATCATACCTCGAGTATCTTTACCTGCTGAACCTGCCTCCTTTCTAAAACATGGAGTATATGCCGTCAGAAGTATTGGAAGTTGCTCTTTTTTTAAAATTTCATTATTATATATATTTGTAAGTGGAACTTCAGCAGTTGGGATTAGATATAGCTCTTCACCCTCAATCTTAAATAGGTCATCAGCAAATTTTGGGAGTTGTCCTGTCCCCTGTAACATATTGGAGTTATTGATGAATGGGACATAGACCTCCTCAAATCCCCTCTTTCTATTCTCATCTAAGAAGAAGTTTATTAAGGCTCTCTCCAATCTGGCAGCCTCTCCTCTCAAGAGAGAAAATCTGCTTTTGGCTAACTTTACACCCCTTTGAAAATCTATCCAACCATTTATCTCTGCCAACTCCCAATGCTCTCTTGGTCTAAAATTAAATTCTCGTGGAGTTAAAACTCGCTTTATCTCTACATTATCATCTTCATCTTCACCATAAGGGACAGATTCATCTGGAAAGTTTGGAATATTTAATGCTATATTTTGTAGTTCCTCATTTGCAATATTAACCTCATCTTGAAGAGAGGCTATAAGCTCCTTATTCTTGCTTAATTTAGATTTGAGTTCAGATATATCCTTCCCCTCTCTTCTATACTCTCCAAACAGTTTTGAGACTCTATTTTGAGTTGCTCTCGCCTCTTCTAATCTCCTATTTATCTCTTTTAACTCTCTAAATTTATATTTTAACTCCTCTAAGAGGGTGTTATTTATACCTCTCTTAGTGAGTCTATTTGTAGCCTCATCAAAATTTTTCTCTAAATATTTTAAATCTATCATATTAAGATACCTATTCTTTTTTCAAAATTATATCTTTTTTGATTTAGAATTTATCAATAAAACTACTAACTTGACACTCATTAAAGGTCATAGTCCCCGCCTCCTCTGGATTTATTAATCGTAGTTGAATAGTCCAATATGCAATCTCTCCAGCCTCACTACTACCACAATCGGAAATATCTTTTATCTCGCTATTCTGCTCAAAATGGACAATCTCTAAATTTTTTAAGTCATAATCACATACAACTCTTGCATTTTTTACCCAAAATCTATCCTCTGTCCCTGTATCTATCTCAAATGCAAACGATTTTGGAGGGATAACAGTTGTATTTGCATCAATATTTATAGCTTCTGGAACCTTCACCCCCTCAAAGCTATGAAGTGTCTCAAAATGCACTTCTCCACTTCGTTTACTTTTACTTGAGAAGTTTACACCGAGAGCTATCTTCTTACCTATCATATATGCAGGAAATTTTAGAGTTACATAGGTTTTTCCCTCTTCGTCGAGTTGATATATCCCATCTGTGGAATCTATTTTTAACTCCCACTCTTTAGACTCACTACTACATATCTCACTATAGTAGTTGTGACCTACTGCAAAGCCTAAATTATTGTGACTATCTCCATGATAGGAGTCGATTAAGCTGAGAGTTTTTTTGGTATAGTTATATGGGTCTATATCCCATTTTCCAAGTGCCTCATTTGCATTAACCGAGCCAAATAGAAATAGAAAATCTCTTGTTGTATCTATATTATCAAATAGCTCTCTATCTATTTTAAATGATGCACTACTACTCTCTTTATCTGCTACAATTTGTCCCTTAACTGAGCCAAATTTTCCATATAGGATTCTATTGCCACTGCTATCTTTTGCAAAATCTGCCATAGCAGAGACACTAATTTTAGATTTAATATTTACCACATTATTATATTTATCTGATGCCGATATTAAGAACTTCTGCTCAAACCACTTTGTATCCTCTTTATACTCAACACCTGCAGAGTTAATGGAGAAGGCAGACGGCTCTCCAGATAGCACAGTTAGTGAAGTTGTGGTATTTAAATCATAAATCTCACCCCTATTATTGGTATAGTTTACAGAGACATCAAAATTTACAACTCCCGATTTATTATATGTCTGGATATATAAATCTATATCATTCTTCTCTTTAAATGTCAAACTATCATGTGTTGCCCCACCATCATTTATATAGTTATTTGGGTCGATAAATTTTACTTTTGATGGGTCACTACTTCTAATTGTAATTAAGTGAACCCTATCTTCTCTTACACTCTTATTATTATCCAGATTTACAAATGAGAGTTTATATCTCTTTTTACTATTTAACTCTATCTTAGGTTGATTATCTTTTGCCAATAGAACTACTCCATAATCAAAGATTGAGGTTGTATCCTCATGGGTTAAGTTTCCATCTATTACTATCGGCTTATAGTGTGAGCTATACTTTACCACATTTGAAGTTCCATCATAATTTAAGTGGCTATTGGCAGTTATCTTATAACTATTTGGGGTGCAAGGTTTTATAAACTTAGCCATAAGTGTAATGGTCTTTGTCTCATACTGCTTATTAAACTTAATTGTATGGTTTGAAATATCGAGGGAGTAGTCACTTATCTTACATGCATTTAAATCAATAGCAACATCGGATAACTCAACTGCTACCCCATTGGAGTAGTTATTTTTCATAGAAAACTCCATATAGAACTCATCTTTAGTAGGAGTAAGTAGAGCTTTACCTGTTGTAATCTCTATACTATTTTCAGAAGTAGAATCTTTTGAATTTATCTCTCCACTTCCACAACCTATAAACCATATTATCATTAAAAATATTAAAATAGTTCTTCTCATCTCTCTCTCCTTAATATAAATAATTCACAGCAAATACAATAGTGCCTATATCATCAACCTTATTTAGATTTGAAATTGAATATCTATATCCTAAATCAAAATCAACCTCTCTTAGGACATTCCATGCGAGTCCAACCTCTCCGCCATATATATATCCGCTATCCTCTACGGAAGCTTTGCTATCTACATACTTTACCCAACCGATATGTCCTCCAATATATGGCTTAAAGATGATATTATCGGTTTTATATAGATTAGTCCATATAAATCTATCGAAGGAAATCATTCCTCTAAAATAGTTTTGATTATCTTGATTAAATTTACCCCCAGATATAGTTGTCCTCCACTCCTCATTTTGTGCCCCAATCCTGAAACCAAACTCAATTCCATTAGTTGAGCTTGGAACACCTATCACATTTCTGGATTGAACACTCCCATAACCCGCTTCAATACCAAGAAATCTCTCTGAACTAAACTCTTCCCTTGCAAAAATAAGGGTAGTAAATAGAATAGTTATTAATAGTATTTTGTGATACATTTTATAATCCTTTACAGCTTAAACTTATTCGTTTCTTAAAATTTAATATTACTCTCTTTATTTGAGAGTTCAATTAGGTTATTCAAATATTTATCAGATGAATTATTATCAAAGGAAAAAGGATTAGGAAAATATTTAACTGAAGATGTAAAGAAAAATATTCAGGATGTATTAAATGAACTTGCTAATATAGATTTAGGTGCTATAAAATTACCTGTAAGATTAGAAAAAGCATCTGATTTAATAGATGTAACTACATTAACATTAACTCCTACATGGAATCCAACTGCAAACTCTTTTGTAAGAGCTGATCTCATCTGGAGAAC
>JALWZK010000284.1 GCA_027002665.1 Campylobacteraceae bacterium
TTGTGTTTCGAAAGGAAATACTTTTTTAAAACTTTTACCACTTATTATAGTAGAATGTATTAATCTTTTGTTGCTTCAAGTCCTAATATGGATACAATAAGGGGCTTGAAGGAGCAAAATTTAATATGCTCTTTGTAAAGTTCTTTAACATAATAAGGTAGGCAAAGGGTTGCTTTTATCTCAAATTAATCTATTGAGATTAAAAACACAAAATCTTTCTTGTTTATCTCTTTATGTCATTTTACAATATTTATTAGTAGGAGGAAAAATGAAGAAAATAGATTTATTTTCGAAAGATGAAAAAATCTCTGCTTCTGAAGAAAAAGAGGTAAAGAGTAGAAGAGATTTTTTCAAAAAAGCTGCACAATTATCAGTTGGAACAGTTACAGCAGCGACTATTCTTGGTCCTGTAGAAATAAAAGCTGATGACCCAGCTATTTTAGAGGAGCAACCTTGGGCGACAACCTTAGGTGACCCTGTAACAAAAAATAGATATGGTTTACCGTCACTATATGAACACAACAATATAAGAAGAAATATGAAACTTCTTCAATCGGGAAATTGGCAAGCCTCTATAGCAATGTGTCCAATTCATGAATCTATGGGTATTATTACTCCAAATGGACTCTTCTTTAGTAGAGCGCATGGGGGAGTAGCTCAAATAGACCCAAATAAACATAGACTTATGATTCATGGACTTGTAGAAAAGCCTATTGTTTTAACAATGGATGAATTAAAGAGGTATCCGAGTGTAACAAGAACCCATTTTATAGAGTGTCCAGCAAATGGTGGTCCAGAGTGGAGAGGTCCTCAATTTAATTCAGCTCAATTTGCTAAGGGTATGATGAGTTGTGCAGAGTGGACAGGAGTTTATCTAAAAACCATATTGAAGGATATTGGACTTAAACCAAATGCTAAATGGATGTTAGCAGAGGGTGGTGACAGTTCTCATATGGGAAGAACTATTCCAATTGATAAAGTGCTTGATGATGCTATGATAGTTTGGGGACAAAATGGCGAAGCCCTCAGACCAGAGCAGGGATATCCTATTAGACTTTTACTTCCTGGGTGGGAAGGAAATCTTTGTGTAAAATGGCTTGCAAGACTTGAATTTAGTGATAAACCTTGGTATGCGAAAGAGGAAACTGCAAAATATACAGCATTAAAACCGAGTGGAAAGGCTATTCAACACTTTTATGCACTTGAAGTAAACTCTATTATTACCTCTCCATGTCCAGAAAAACCTTGGACTGATATAAAGAAAGGACAACTCGTAGAGATTGAAGGTCTTGCGTGGAGTGGTATGGGAACCATTAAAGGAGTTGATATTACATTTGATGGTGGTAAAAATTGGGTAAAAGCAGAGTTAAAAGGTTTAGTTCTTCCAAAAGCTTGGACAAGATTTAGTTATATCTATAAATATGAAGGAAAACCTTTACTTTTAGGAAGTAGAGCTTATGATGATGCTGGACATATCCAACCAACAGTTAAACAAGAGAGAGAAGCGATGGGTGTAGAGTCAGTATATCATAGAAATGCAATTCATACTTGGGAAGTTACAGCAAAAGGAGAGGTGAATAATGTTCAAGTTTTATCATAAAGTAATTTTTTCAGTCGTATCTATAACTACTTTGGTATCAACAACTCTTTTGGCCGATATTTCAAAAAAATATGTTGATGGACCAAATAAGGGTAAGATGGTCATTGATGGTGGTGTCACATATCCAATTAAAGATGGTATGACATCACTTTATCATGTAAATGTAGAGGCACTAAAAGGCGGTTTTAATCTCGGAAGAACTCCTACTAAAAATGAGATAAAAAAATGGGATATAGATGTTATGCCAGATGGAACAGGACTTCCAGAAGGTAAAGGAACTGCTGAAGAGGGTGAAGCGGTATATGAGGCTAAATGTTTAGCGTGTCACTTTGATTTTGGTGCAGGTGGAGATGGATATCCTGCTCTTGCAAAGGGAAATGCTTATGAGATGCATGAAACTTTAAAATATCAGAGAACTGACCCAGATAAAGATGGACCTGTGAGAGTATTTGGTAGCTATTGGCCTAAAATAAGCACTCTTTGGTGGTATATAAAAACAGGTATGCCTCACAATGCTCCTATGAGTTTGAGTGATGATGAAGTTTATGCATTGGTTGCCTATATCTCTTTACTAAATGAGCTTAAAGTAAATGGTAAAGAAATTGAAGAGGATACAGAGATAAATAAAAACAACATTTTAAAGATTGATTTACCAAATAAAAATGGTTTTATACCTGATATAGAGCATGGTTTAGACAATGTAAGAAAATTTTATGCAAATTATGAAAATTATGGTAATGGCAAAAGATGTATGCATGATTGTTTCAAAGGTAAGCCAAAAGTCCAAAGAATAGTTGTTGATATGGCTACTACAGCTATGCCTCCAATCTCCACAAAGAGAGATTTACCAAAGCAAACAGAGAAGAAAGGGGCAGCTGATAAGTCAAAAGAGATTTATGCATCAAAATGTGCAATGTGTCACGATTCAGGAGCTGCGGGTGCACCTGTTACAGGTGATAAGAAAGCGTGGAAATCGAGAATAGCTCAAGGTGTAGAAACACTCTATAAAAGTGCCATAAAAGGAAAAGGTGCTATGCCTCCGAAAGGTGGAGCAGTCGGACTATCGGACGCAGAATTTAAAAAAGTTGTTGATTATATAATTAATAAAAGTAAATAACTCAAAGTTATGATTAACAATTTTTTCACTATAATAAAGTATAGTTATGAGAAATCTCATAATTATATGAATAAAAAATGAAAAGGATTAGTATGAAAAGAAGAGAATTTTTAGGAATTGGCTTTAGTGCAATAGTGGGATTACCGCTCAGTTTAAGTGCTATTGATTTTAGAAAAGAGAAACCAGATGCATGGACAGAAAAAAATGTCTATGATGGTGAGAAAGCTACTACTAAGGGTGTAGAAGCCGCAATAAAAGATTTGTATGGTGATGTAAAAGTAGCTGAAAGTAAAGATATAAAGATAAAACTTCCAAAAGTAGCTAATAATGGTGGACAAGTTCCTGTTGCTTTTAAGACAGATATTCCTGCAAAAACTGTTGCTGTTTTTCAAAATGTGAATCCGGAATCTCTTGTAGCAGTATATGATATAAATGACAATATGGTCATAGATTATTTTCTTAAAATAAAAATGAAAAAATCTGGTAGTATAACTGTAGTTGTTGAAGGAAAAGATGGAAAATACTATATGGCAAGTAAAAGTCTTGAAGTTGCTCTTGGTGGATGTGAAGGATAATTAAAAAAATATAGAAAGGAAGAAAAATGAGATTAAAAGCAAAAGTAAAAGGTGATGTAATAGCTGTTAAGGCACTTTTAAAACATGATAATTTAACCTATGACCAGGCGAAGAAGAAAGGTAAAGAGGCAAATTTTATTACTCATATAACTGCAAAAGCTAATGACAAAGTTGTATATGATGCAAGCACAAGCCAATTTTTTTCAAAAAATCCAATGATAAAGTTTAAGTTTAAAAGCAGTGTCGCAAAAGCTGGTGATAAATTGGAACTTAGTTGGGTGGACCTAAAGGGTAATAC
>JALWZK010000285.1 GCA_027002665.1 Campylobacteraceae bacterium
GGTTCAAATTGCATTAATTACAGAGCGAATTAGATATTTAACAGAACATCTTAAAAAGAATAAGAAAGACCACTCATCGAGACTTGGACTACTTAAACTCGTTGGACAGAGAAGACGACTTATGAGATACTTGAAGAGAAAAGATATTTCGAGATTTAATGCTATTAAAACCGAACTTGGAATTAGAAATTAATTTAGGTTTTTAAATTATTTAAGTTTAGTCAATTAGGCTAAACTTTTTTTACAAAAAAAACTAACATAAACCTTGACAAAAACAACTCAATGTTGTATAATCTGCTTTGATATTTTAAGTAGGAGTAAAATCTATAATGAGTAGAGAGCAAAAAGAGACTTCCATAGATGCAGAAGTTGAGATTGTAAAATCTGAAGAGTCTGAAGTATCGAATGCAAAGGAAGAGAAAGAGAAAGAATCAGACGAGCAATCATCAGAAATTGAGAGGTTAAAAGCCAAAGTTGCAGAGTTGGAAGATAAATATTTAAGGGCATATGCCAGTTTTGAAAATAGTAAAAGACTCTTAGCAAAAGATAAAGCCACGGCAGTAGCTTATGCTAATGAGAGCTTCGCAAGTGATATTTTAAGTGTGATTGACTCTTTAGATAGTGCCTTATCAATGATTAATATTGATGAGAATAGTGATAATGAGTTTATGAAAAAGATGAAAGAGGGTTTAAGCTTAGTTGATGAACAGCTTCATAAAGTGTTGGAAAAACATCAAATCAAACCGATAGATTGCACAACTGAGTATAATCCAGATTTACACCAAGCAGTTATGCAGGTAGATAGTGATAAACATCAGAGTGGAGATATTGTTCAAGTTTTACAAAAAGGTTATACCATAAGAGATAGAGTATTGAGACCGGCGATGGTAAGCACAGCTAAGTAGAACTAAATGCAACAAAAGTAGCATTTAAAAATTAAAAAAAATTATATACTGTCAAAAAAAAATTAGGAGATAAAAATGAGTAAGGTATTAGGAATCGATTTAGGAACAACAAACTCAGCAATGAGTATTTATGAAAATGGTGAAGCAAAAATTATTGCAAATAAAGAGGGGAAAAATACAACTCCATCAGTAGTAGCATTTACAGATAAAGGTGAAGTTATTGTAGGAGATTCAGCAAAGAGACAAGCTATAACTAATCCAGAGAAGACAATTTACTCTATTAAGAGAATTATGGGATTAATGTGTGATGAGGAACATGCGAAAGCAGCAAGAGAGAGATTACCATATCACATTATAGATAGAAATGGAGCTTGTGCGATAGAGATTATGGATAAAACATATACTCCGCAGGAGATTTCTGCAAAAATTCTTATGAAACTAAAAGAGGATGCAGAGGCATATCTCGGGGAAACCGTTACAGATGCAGTTATTACAGTTCCAGCATACTTTAATGACTCACAGAGAAAAGCTACTAAGGAGGCGGGAACAATCGCAGGGCTTAATGTGCTTAGAATTATAAACGAGCCAACATCGGCAGCACTTGCCTATGGACTTGATAAGAAAAAATCGGAGCAGATTTTAGTATATGACCTTGGTGGTGGAACATTTGACGCTACTGTGCTTGAGACAGGTGATAATGTAGTTGAGGTTATGGCAACAGGTGGAGATGCTTTCCTCGGTGGAGATGATTTTGATAATAGAATTATCGATTTCGTAGCAAGTGAGTTTAAATCTCAAACAGGAATTGATATTAAAAATGATGTAATGGCACTTCAGAGGGTAAAAGATGCGGCTGAGGCTGCTAAGAAAGAGCTATCAACTGCAACAGAGACGGAGATTAATCTACCATTTATCACAGCAGATGCAACCGGTCCAAAACACCTTGTGCAGAAAATTACAAGAGCAAAATTTGAATCTCTAATTGAAGATTTAGTAAAAAGCACAATAGATACAGTTAAAAATGTATTGAAAGATGCAGATGTTACAAAGAGTGATATTAATGAAATTGTTATGGTTGGTGGAAGCACCAGAGTTCCATTGGTTCAAGAAGAGGTAAAAAAATTCTTCGGGAAAGAGCTTAATAAATCTGTAAATCCTGATGAGGTTGTTGCAATCGGTGCGGCTATTCAAGGAGGTGTGCTTAGAGGTGATGTAAAAGATGTTCTTCTATTAGATGTTACACCGCTTAGTCTTGGAATTGAGACACTTGGTGGAGTTACAACTAAGATAATTGAGAAAGGGACAACAATTCCTGCTAAGAAGTCACAAGTATTCTCAACAGCAGAGGATAATCAACCAGCAGTATCTATCCATGTTCTTCAAGGGGAGAGAGAATTTGCGAAAGATAATAAATCCTTAGGTATGTTTGAGCTTAGAGGTATTCCAGCTGCACCAAGAGGTGTGCCACAAATTGAGGTAACTTTTGATATTGATGCAAACGGTATCTTAACAGTCTCAGCACAAGATAAAGGAACAGGAAAATCTCAAGAGATTAAAATTACAGGCTCATCAGGATTAAGTGATGAAGAGATTGAAAAGATGATTCAAGATGCGGAAGCAAATAGAGCAGAAGATGAGAAGAGAAAAGCTCTTGTTGAAGCAAGAAATCAAGCAGATGCCTTAATTCATCAAACTAAAAAATCTCTAAAAGATATAGGTGATAACTTTAGTGCAACTGAAAGAGCAAATATTGAAGGTGCAATTAGTTCCCTTGAGACTCTATTAAAAGATAACTCAGCAACAAAAGAGCAAATTGATGCTAAGATTAAAGAGCTAACTGAAAAATCTCATAAATTGGCTGAAGCGATTTACGCAAAAGAGAAAGGTGGAGCTAATAAAGAAAAGGCTACCAAAAAAGCAGAAGATGATGATATTATAGATGCTGAAGTAGAGTAATTTTTGATATAATAGTCTTCAAAAAATGGAGACTATTTATGAATATAAAAAAGTGTAATAGCTTAGATGAGGCTCGAGTTGAGATAGATAAGATTGACGATAAGATAGTAGAGCTTATTGCTATGAGAAATGAGTATATCAAGCAGATTGCTCATTTCAAAACCTCTATAGAGGAGGTCAAGTCTGAAGAGAGAATATCCAGTGTAATTAGCAGATTGAGGGCTAAGGCAATTGAGTTAGATTTATCTCCAAATCTCATTAATGATATTTTTATTAGATTAATTGATGAGATGGTTGAGAGTGAGATAGCAGAGCTTAAAAATGCAAAAAATTTTTAAAAATTAAAATAGACACTTTATTAACACCCTATTTATGTTATAATAGATAACAGTTAAAAATAAGGTTGTTAATATGAGAAGTCTATTTATAATGTTAATATGTTCTCTCTCTATGTTTGCAGAGACATATATATCAGGAAGTGTAATAACCAATAGCGTTATTAGTGGCGTTAATATTAAAAAAGGTTCAGGTCTATTAGTAGATAAAAAAATTATTCCTACAAAACCATTTAATAGTGTTACTCTTGATACCGTAGGTGATGTAACTATTACCCACTCTCCACAAAATAGTATTACCATAAGAACAGATGACAATCTAATTGATAATATTTTACTTTATGTCAAAGATAGAACTCTATTTATTGAGGTAAAGGGTAGTATAAATC
>JALWZK010000286.1 GCA_027002665.1 Campylobacteraceae bacterium
TACCTGCTCCATTAACTCCAATAATACCGAGTGTCTCCCCCTCAAATAGATTAAAGGAGATATTGTCATTTGCTATAAACTCTCTATGGTAACTTTTGTTTAAAAAAATCTCTTTTAATCTATCAAAACTACTTTTATAGATTTTATATACTTTGGAGATATTTTTAACCTCTAAAACTTTTTTCAAGAGCTAATTCCACTCAAAATATGTTTTTGCTCTATATATATCGCTATAGTTAAAAAAGTGCTTCTCCCTTTTAATCTCCACTTCAAATCCCTCCTCATTGGCTGAAGTGATAACCCCTTTCATTTTACCTCCGCCTCTCACTTTAAATTTTACTCTCTCACCAATGGCAGAGGTAAAATGGGTTGGATTCTCCAATCTCCTCTCAATACCGGGGGAGCTTACTTCAAGATAGTATGCTCCATCTATAGGGGGGTTTACATCTAAGTATGGAGATAACTCATTTGAAATCTCTGCACATAACTCTAAATCCACTCCCCCCTCTTTGGTAATATAGACTCTAAATATGGTATTGTTCGACTCATTGAGTATCTCTGTTCCATATAGGTTGGCACCATGAGATTGGACAATCTTCTCTATATCTCTATCTCTATTTAGACTCATCTAAGATATCCTTGCTCTTTCTCTTCGCTATCTGTTTAAAAAGCTCTTCTATATGTGTAATTTTCTCTAATTGGTTATCAAACTCAAAAGTAAACTTAGGAGATTTAAACCAACCTTCACTATCTCTAATATAGGTAGATAGGTAATTGGATACACTCTTTAACTGTTTTAGAGCCTCTCTCTGCTCTCTCTCACTCAGATATGACTTATCGAGATATACCTTAGCATTATATCTACCTCTTGAGCATATCACCTCTGTAACAGTTAGACTATTAATTCTCTCATCGTTCATAGTTGAGAGTGCCTCTGGAATTAACTCAACCAATCTTGCCTCTGTCCGTTTTCGTTTTATCTCTTCTTCTCTCATAACTGTTTACTCTAATCAAGTTTTGCCTGTTCTTCTATAATTTTATAGGTCTCAATCACATCGCCCTGCTTAATATCATTGAAGTTCTCAAGCATAATACCACACTCAAATCCACTCTTAACCTCTTTTACATCATCATTAAATCTTTTGAGAGATTTGATTTTAGTATCATATATAACCACACCGTCACGGATAACCCTTGCACCCGCATTTCTAATAATGGAGCCATCAGAGACCTTACAACCTGCAATGGTTCCAACTTTGGCAACAACAAATATCTCTCTCACCTCTGCTTGACCTGTAGCCTCTTCAGATATAACTGGACTCATCATACCACTCAACAGAGCCTTAATATCATCAATAAGCTCGAATATTACAGAGTAGGTTTTAATTTCAACCCCAAGCTCTTTGGCCTTTTTTCTAACATTTCCAGTAGGTCTAACATTGAAACCTAAGATAATAGAGTTTTCAGAGGCATTTGCAAGTTGAACATCGCTCTCACTTATACCTCCTACCCCTTCATGTATAATATCGACTTTAACCTCTTCATTTTTAAGCTTCATTAGAGAGCCTTTAATCGCTTCAAGAGAGCCTTGGACATCTGTCTTAATAATTATAGGGAGAGATTTTAGATTCCCCTCTGCAATTACAGCAGATAAATCCTCTATAGTCACCTTTTTACTCTTTGAAAGCTCCTTAGCTCTCTCATACTCTGCCCTCTTATCTGCTATCTCCTTTGCCTCTTTTTCGCTATCCATAACAATTAAAATATCTCCTGCCGTTGGCACTTTGGAGAGTCCGACAATGGCAGCGGGTGTGCTGGGACCAATCTTCTTAGCACGAGTTCCATCATCCAATATCATAGTTCTAACTTTTCCATAGGTAGTCCCCACTACAAATGGGTCTCCTACTTTTAAAGTTCCATTTTGAACAATTATATCGGCAACTGCACCAAACCCTTTCTCGAGAGAACTCTCAATCACAACAGCTTTTGCATTTCTTGTAGGGTCAGCTTTAAGCTCCATAACTTCAGCTGTGAGAAGTAGAGTCTCTAAAAGCTCATCAATCCCCTCCCCTGTTCGAGCAGATATAGGGATAAACTCATAATCTCCCCCCCACTCAATAGGTGTAATATTTAGCTCTGCCAACTGTGACTTAATTAACTCTGGATTTGCATTCGCCTTATCCATCTTATTAATGGCTACAACAATAGGAACCCCCGCAGCCTTTGCGTGAGATATTGCCTCTTTTGTCTGCTTCTTAACCCCATCATCGGCAGCGACCACAAGAATAACAATATCGGTTACCTGAGCTCCACGAGAACGCATCTCTGTAAAGGCTGAGTGTCCCGGCGTATCTATAAAGGATATCTTTTTACCATTTTTCTCAACCTGATAGGCTCCCACATGTTGCGTAATTCCACCCGCCTCTTTTACAGCCACTTTGGTCTTTCTAATTCTATCAAGGAGTGATGTTTTTCCATGGTCCACATGTCCCATAATTGTAATAACCGGTGGTCTCTCCTCTAAGTTTCTATTCTCTACCTCATCATAAGCTTTTACATAATCGAGTTCATCTAATGGGTCTATGGTTGTCACCTCAATATTGAACTCTTCCGCAAGAATCTCTATGGAGTCTCTATCGAGAAAATCGTTCTGTGTATAGAGTGAGCCTAAGGTAAATAGAACTCTAATAACTTCGCCCGTAGTCTTGCCAATCTTTTCAGCAAACTCATATACTCTGATATTTTCAGGTATCTTGACAGATTTTATCTGCTCTTTACTCTCATCTTTAACATATTTTTTCTTCTTTACTGTTTTTCTAAGTCCAGAAGCTCTCTTTTTATGTTGGGTTTGAGTCCTACCATAATTTTGATGATTAAGCGCAAGGAGAGAGGCTCTCTTTTTTGACTCCTCTTTTCTCTTCTGCTCCTGCTTAATCATATCTTCATAGATATTTTTATCAGAGAAGTCAAGCATCATAACTTCCGGCTCCTCTTCCATCTCTGTAATACTGGTTCGTCCACTACCAAAATTTGAATTTGTCATAAAATTAAGCTTCTCTCCACTATCTTTCTTGGATTGTAACACCTTTTTTTTCTTTTTCTTAGATGGAGGAGTTGCTGGTGGTGTATCCTTAGTATCCTTAGGTTTAGATTTTTTAACTAAACTGCTCTCCTTTTCAGGTTTTCTCTCATTAACAATTCTAATCTTAGGTTTCTGCTTATCAACCTTCTTTATAACTGTAATACCGAGCCTTTTCCTCTTACCCTTTATCTTTTTTATCCCCTTAGGTTCCTCTTTTTTATCCTTTTTGTCCTTCTCCTCTCTCTTATTCTCTACCTTTTTCTCTTCTATCTTAAGGGTAGCCCTCTTCTCCTCTTTAACCTTAGCCTTAATCTCTCTTTTCTCTTTAGGTTTCTCAGGGGTGTTCTCCTGCTTAATCTCCTCTCTCTCTTTCCTATTTACAATCTTAATTTTGGAAGTGGGAGTCTCCTGTTTAACCTCTCTTATTGAGATTTTTGCCTTTCTATGAGTTGCTACTATTCCAGCATGTTTTTTAATAAAAACTTTTCTTTTGGCTTTTGGTTTCTCCTCTTTCTTAGGCTTAATACCATTAATTATATAATTGGCTAATATATCTGCCTCTTCTATAGTGAGTGTGCTGTTCCCCGCCTTTACATTGTAACCCAACTCCTTTGCCTTCTCTATAAGAACTGTATTAGAGGTGCCGGTCTCTAATGCTATCTCTTGGATTCTTACTCTATCCATTCTTACTCTAACTCCTTTAAATACTTAACAAACCATTTACTATTATCAGTAGAGAGTTTGAAACGCTTAATTAAACCTTTGACCTTTTTTTCATCTTGACTACAAATATAACAGAGATAGAAACTTCTACCTCTGCCTGTATATGGAACAATACTATTCCCCTTCTGTTGTAATCGTATTAAATCTTTCTGTAGTTGCCTTACTCTACATGCTATACACATGCGTATAGGTTCGTTTTTCTGCATAATTATACCTAAATAATGTTATTAACTCTTTGAAGTTACACCATAATTATCAAGAGACTTAGTAAATACTCTATACTTTGGAAAGCTCTTCTCCAATGCTCTATGTATCTTGGGAGCATCATCGGCATAACAGAGTGTAAAAAATGTTGAACCACTACCGGATAGAGTGCTCATCAATCCACCATTGGCAAGTGCTATCTTCTGCACCTTAAAAAGCTCCGGCATCTGTTTCATTCTTCTATTCTGATGCAATCTATCTTGTGAAGCAATTTTTAATAAATCCCACGATTCACTCATAAATAGGGCTGTCATAAATGAGGCACGAGATAGTGAATATACAACCTCATCTTTAGTATAACTATCAGGTAGAATGGTTCTCGATTTAGCTGTAGATATTGTCTTATTTGGAACTACCAATACAGCTCTTAAGTAGTCTGGTATTTTTCTCTTCTTACTATAAACTTTACCATCTTCTACACAGGCTACATTAAATCCGCCCATCACAGCAGGGGCTATATTATCTGGGTGTGGCTCATACTCCAATGCTAAATTTAATATCTTCCGTTTATCATATCTCGCTTGTGCCACAACAAAAGCAGTTGTTAATGCAGCTACAATAACGGCAGAGGAGCTTCCTAAGCCTCTCGATATGGGAATACGGTTATTAAACTCAAATCTAAAATTGGCCTTCCCCCCTTTTAAAATTTTATACTGCTTGTTGAAAATATTCATAAATAGAATATTTTTGCGAATGTGTGGATTATCTGAGCCCTCTCCACGAGTTGATACGGAGAAAAATTTTGCCGGTTTTACAATTATCTCATTTCTAAAATTTATAGCTAATCCTAAAGTATCAAATCCCGGTCCTAAATTTGCTGATGTGGCTGGTACAGATACGAACAAAACTCTCCCTACTTAATTTTTATGTTATTATAGTCAAATTTTCTTTGATAGAGGTGATAAGCGAAACTATATTAGTTTTTTAAAACTCTCCAAAATTACTTTTCGATACTCCTCCAATAGCTCCTCTTTAACCTCCTTCTGCTCCCTCAATTTAGAGTGAACCTTCTCAAGCTTCTTTCTCATATCACTATCTATAACCCTCTCTATTGAAAACTCCCTATCATCTAACTCTAAGCTATCTCTCATAGCGTGGGAGCGATTTGCCAGGAGTGAGGAGTAGTATAATGCTCTACCCAATAGAATATAGGGGAAATTTACACTTTTTATAGGTCCTACAATTAACTCTCTCTTTCCAATTTTCTGTCCCAATATTTTAATATTATATAGATTATCATATCCCACCATAGCACCAACTCCACCAATAATACCGCCTATAATTGAGCCAAGAAAGAATGTGCTTCCACTAAACGCCAAATCTATACCTGCCCCACCAATTGCTCCAGCTGATGCTCCGGTTAAAATTAACTCTCTTTGACTCAATCCAAATATAGATTCACTCTCTTTGGAGAAGAGTCCTATCTCATTTATGAGAGGTGGAGTCTCTGCTTTATCTATATTTTTATGTTTCCATATCTCTAAAATATCTTTCTCTAACTTTTTCTCATACTTAATAATCTCTCTTCTATACCTCTCAAAGGCTATCCTATACTCCTCTTTGGTGGCATTTTTTGATTTTATTCTCTGTCTATATATATAAGATAGACTCTTTATAGTTGTATCTATAATTATCTCTACAGTTCTATCTATCTTCTGATTATGAAACCTCTTTAGAATCTCTATCGCCTCTTTTATCTGCTCTGTCCAATCCTCTTTAAGTTGAGCAATACTCTCTAAAAGCTCTATATGATTCTTAAATTTTGCTGTTAATGGATTAAATGTTCTTACAAGTCTAAAATATTGTCCTAAGGCTCTACTCCAATCCTCTCTATAATCCTCATCTCCAATAAGATTTAAAATTGCCATAGAGGGCTGACCTGTCCAGCGAAGTATCTCCATCTCTATCTCATACTCAGCTCCATAGGGTTTGGAGGCATCGACTACATATATAATACCTGCACCATTCATAATAGGTTCAAGTAGCTCTATCTCATCTCTAAATCTCTTATCATCTCTAAAGTTATGTATAAACTTCCTAATGGTATCAGCCCTCTTATCTGCCGATACCGGTTCATGCTCTTTGAGCCATGCCAATATTCGTCTTGCTCTCTGGAACCCGGGAGTATCAAATAGCTCATATACTATTTTTCCATCGACCCTCAGAGGGAAACCTCGCTTTATCTGTGTTGTTCCCGGTGTATTTCCAATCTGCACACTATCATCATGTGCCAAAGCTGATACAATACTACTCTTTCCCTTATTTGGGTGTCCAACAACTGCAAACTTAGGATAACTATCTCTATCTTTCATGATTTACAATCCACACCTTTTGACTATCTACACTCTCTATTTTTCTTCGCCATATATCTATATGCTCCGGCTCATTTTTATAATACCTACCTATTGTTCCAAGTGGATATATCTCCACCCTTTTAACTCTACTATTCTCTACTAACATCTCCAAAATATCAATAAAATCCATAGTTGGAGGCTCCCACGATTTTACATAGAGTAGGACTACTCCACTACTATTTTTAACTATCTCCAAATCTTTATTGAAACTGTTACTTCCACCTACTGCCCATATATTATCTGCTCCACCTATCTTCTTGGCATCGTTTGCAAGTAGTATCTCATCTTTAGAGAAGTTCCAACCCAATATGGTTTGATACTTAGCTCCTCTCTTCTTCACTACTACATCTTTCTTTGCCTCTACAATTTTAAGATGCTCCTCTTTCTGTAGTGCCTGTGTAGAGATATAAGGGGTTCTAAACTCTCTCAAAATCTTATCAACACCCTTCAGAGATAGAATACTCTCCTCCAACTGTTTTTTGAGATACTCTCTAATAAATAGCCAAAATAGGAGACGGAAACCGATTGCATAGACAAGAGTTGTCATGGATAGAAATTTCCACCAAGCCCCCAACTTATCTGCATTATGAACCATTGATATATCCAATTTTGTCCCCAATCTAAAGTAGTGGCTCATCTCAACTAAATCCAATGATGGGATAGCAGATGGGATAATCTTATCCCAGAATATACCAATATATCTTATAAGTTTATGAAACTCCTCCGGAGTTACCTGCAGAGTTGTGCTCCAACCAAAAGCTATATCTGTAGCCACTACCATAATTAATAGAGATAGAAGCAGACCTATTGAGAATATTAGTGAGAATAGTTGAATCCTCTCTATAAATAGAAGTTTGGATAACTTAAATGATAGAAGATTAACTTTAAATCCCTTTAACTTTTTTCTAAAAGGTAGATAGTTTAAAACCTTCTCTATCCAATGGAGAGGGAATAGTAGAGTTATCAAATGGGCAACTCTATCACTACTAAATATAGATATAAAAGATAGAGTCATACTCAGAATAGGTATAAATACTGCAATGAATAGATAGTAGATAACATTTACAGGAAGTTTACCATCATAGCTGAGCAACCCCAACCCCACAACGAAGCCTAGTATAAAGAAGATTAGACCCAGAACCGAACTAATAGATAATAGATAATCCAAATATCTCTTAGAGTTCAACTCCCCATCTATTCTAAAATAGTTTTTATCCAACCATTTTAATAGAAGTTTCGTAGGTGCTTTCTCCAAATTTTTATGTTTCAGGGCAAAAGCACGATTATCTTCATGGCTACCTCTATACTCTTGTAAAAGTTGAGCAAGGTCAAGATATGATTTTATAGATACTGTTGAGTTTTTAATATACATACTTCTCGTCAATTTTTTTGGAAAAATTATACGATTATTGTCCTTAAATCCATTCTAAATTATCTATTTTAACTATTTTTTGTCAAACCATAGGCATAAAAAATAAACATTAAATAGAGACTCCTCAAAAAAGGGAGATAATTAGATAGACAATAATATATATAATACTATTTGCACCTATGGATATGGCTGTAACTTTTCCCCATTTTTTATGACTCTTGCTATATAACCCCGGCAATGCTCGTCTTAAACTATCTTCAAGTGCAAATTTTAGAGTTCGATACCAAAATATATTTGTTATTAAAAAAATAACACTATATATATAGAGTAGTGCCTTGATATTTATGATACTCTCTTTTACATCTTGCATAAAATATACATTATATATAAAATAGATAGATGTTAAAAAAGATATTATAAAGAGTAGTAACTGAATTTTATGGTGTATATCATAAAATTCTCTTCTAACCAACCAGATAGAGCCTCCAACTAAAATAGGTATTAAAATTAGAATTATTATAGTTATATCCATAAAGAGAGGGGCTTTTGTTCCCAGAAAACCTCCACTAACTATATACTCCATAAGTTCCCCTGTAACTCAATTTTTATTTAGATGAAGTATATCAGCAACTTTATTATAATTATATTAAACCATTTATTCATTTTGAAAAAGCTATTTTGGATATTTTCAGACATGATGAGATTGCAGATAGATATTTCTCTACTACTATCTTCTCCTCAAACTCATTTATAACTTTTAGTCTGCCGAGGAGACCCATAATATCTCTATCTTTCTTAGATAACTCTATCATCTTCTCTATGGCTATGGCGAGAGATTTACTATCCTTTGGAGGAACTAAAAAGCCATTATAGTTATCTTTGACCACCTCTCTACAACCTGCGACATCGGTTGTAATTATAGGTTTAGACATACTTCCAGCCTCTAAGAGAACTCTCGATAGCCCCTCTCTATATGATGGAAGAACTATACAATCGACTCTCTCTATCTCTTCCAAAACGGCATCGGTATAACCAAGATACTCAATAAGTCCCTCTGCTACCCAACTATTAATCTCGTCTTCTGATATTGATGATGGATTATCAAAGTAGAATGAGCCGAGTATCTTAAATTGTGCATTGGGGTATCTCTCTTTAACAATTCTAATTGCCTCTATATATTCCACTATTCCTTTATCTTTTATAAGTCTTGCTATCAGTAGAAAAGTTATATTCTCATTCTCTCTTTTGAGATTTAATTTTGGTTTAAATAGGGTTGTATCAATTCCCGAACCGGGTATTATAGTTGCTTGATTTCTATTAATAAGATTTTGTCTAATGAACTCTTCCATATCATCTAAGTTTTCAAAGAGGACTCTATTTCCACTAAATGAGACCTTATATAGCCATCTTGCTATTTGTGAAGTAATTTTATCATTTAAGAATACTGTTCCAAGTCCAGATATAACATTTATAGTTGGAATATTTAAAATCTTTCCAACAATTCCACCATATATATTTGGTTTTATTGTAAATAGTAGCAGTAGGGAAGGTTCTATCTCAGTAAAAAGCTTATAAAATTGATACATTAAATTCATATCTGTGATAGGGTTGGTTCCCTTATTATCCAACTCTATAGTGTAGTGTCTGCACCCTAAATCCTCTAATCTTTTAGAGTATCTATTATCCTTAGGAGATATTAAAATAACCTCATAGTCTCTATCTTTAAGTGCTTTAATCAATCCTCTTCTAAAATTATATAGATACCAGGAGGTATTACTACATATAGTAATTTTTCTCTTTGTCATAATTTATCCTTTATTATATTTGGAAATCCTTTTATAAAAACTTTTTGATACTTTTCAATAATTAAATCTATACTATATTTCTCTTCTGTATCTTCCATTATCTTCTCTCTATTAAAATTTTTAATATCTATATTTTCTATGGCGGTAGCAAAAGCCTCTATATCTCCATGTGGAACTATGATTCCATTTTTTTTATCCTCTATAATCTCATTTACACCTCCTATGGAGTTAAAAGATATAACCGGTAATCCAAATAGATTAGCCTCTAAGAGAACATTTGGAAACCCCTCATACTCTGAAGTTAATAGCAATATATCAGCCTCTCTTAGATAACTATATGGATTTTTCTGATAACCTAAGAAAGCTACTCTATCGTAAATATTAAGTTGATGGGCTAAACTCTCTAACTCATCTCTTTTAACTCCATCTCCAATAATGGTCAAGCTATATCTACTATCCAACTTAGAGAAAGCTCTGAGTAGTAAATCTTGTCTCTTCTCATATCTGAGCTGTCCTATATGGATTAATCTAATAGAGTTATTAAATGGATACTCTATCTGCTCTGCCGATAACCTCTTTAACCCCTCTATATCTATTGGATTATTTATGACTACACTCTTCTCTTTTGGAAAAGTGAAGTTATCTATTAAATCTCTCTGCATATATAGCGATTGGCAGATTACTCTATTATAGTTCTTATATACTCTCTTATATAACCACTTATATAAGAGGGGAGATTTCTCTTGGGAGTTATTTAGAGTTAAGATACTTGCCTGTCTTGCAATAAATATGGTTTTGGGTAGAAAGAGTTTTATTATGGGAATAAATATAGATAGATATAGATTTAAATTTCCAATTCCACTAAATATAATATCCGGTTTTAATATATAGATTTTTTTTAAAAGTAGAGGTATCCCCTGCAAGGTTGATTTACTATTTAAGTTATAAACTTTTATATCCTCTTTTAGATTATCCATTAGAGAGCCACCATCTTGAAAAATTAATAGAGATAGATTAAAAATCTCTCTATCTAAATAGTTCATAATATTTAATAGGACTCTCTCTGCACCGCCACTATCCAATTTTGGTATAATAAATAGTATATTTTTCATATTGATTTAATTAAATCTTCTATAATAAAATATTCAACCCTCAAAGCCCCCTCTATCCACTCCATATCTTTTGTCCAGTAGCCCGGGGCATCTGGAAAACCTCTTGGAGATGCCGCATAACTTATCTCTACAATCTTATATCCATCTATATCTTTTACAAAATCAAATGCTAAAGATTGGGCTTGGAGTCTCTCTGTAATTTCAAATGCCACCCTTACGCACTCTTTTCCCTCATCTCCTATATCCCAACTCATCTTTCCACTCCCAGAGGCTCTAAAATCACCATCTCTCACCATTCGTCTTTTGGTTACAGCTCTATTCCCAATTACAAAAACTCTAATATCGTGGTCACAATTGGCAATAAAATCTTGTGCATATATATAGTTTTTCTCTATGGGAAGCATATTATATATCTTATGCGGAAAGAGATAACGATATACCCCTCTACTAATATTTATGAAACTCTTGAGAGATTTATCCCTTTTAAAGTGCCAAATCTTCTCTTTTAAGATAGCCTCTCTTCGATTTGCACTAAATCCACCTCCAAAGGCTCTATCTATATATCTCTTCGCCTCCCTTTTAGATTTAATAAGAATCACATTTAAAGCCCCTGCTCCATTTCTCAGTTTAAATACTTTTGGAAAGGTTGTATCTTCTACCCACTCCAAAGCACTCTCTCTATCATAGAAAGCGTAACTCTTAACCATTGGGGCATCTATAGCCTCCAGTAGATACTTCTCTCCCAATTTATCATCAAAATACCATGCTGTCTTTGCATTTGGATATACAGGGAACTCTATTCTCTCTAAGGATAGAGTGAGTTGTCTTGCAAATAGTTGTGCCTTATAGTCAGTATGTTGCCAATGCCACATTAAAGCACTGCAATCTCTCAACTGCTCTATAATGTTATTATCATAGCAATTTACCACTCTATAGTTGATTCTATTACTATGACAATACTCAATCCACTTACTGGAGTATGAGTTATCGCCCTGTTCATAATGAATTGCTATATCT
>JALWZK010000287.1 GCA_027002665.1 Campylobacteraceae bacterium
ATAGGATATTTTGTGAAAAAGAATAAAATTTACTCATTAACTCTATTACTACTGCTACTTTCAGCATGTAGCACAAAAGAGATTAAAAAAGATACCATAAAAGAGAATAATGAGACTAATAAAACTCAAATTAACTATATTAATTTGGGTATAAGTGAAGCAAATCAGACAGAGACAACAAAAGAGGATAAAGAGAATAAAGAAGAGGTAAAGCCCCCTCCTCCAACTCCTTATAGTGAGTTAGAGGGGGATTTTCAGGGTAACTATGAGCTTTTAGAGTTTATAGATATGATGGTAAATGTTCATAATTTTAAAAGAGAATATCTAAATAAAATATTTTCACAAGCTAAAGATTATAATCTCATACCTCAAGTGAAGAGTTGCACAAGCAATATTATATTTGGCAAAATTGGTGCATGGGATAGATATAGAAGTTGTTTTATATATGATAGAAATATAGAGAGGGGTGTAGAGTTTTGGAATAACTATGAAGATGCACTAAATAGAGCTGAAGCGGAGTATGGTGTCCCTGCAAAATATATTATTGGTATTTTGGGAGTAGAGACAGCTTATGGGGTAAACTTTGGAAAATATAGAGCTATTGATGTCTTAACAACAAGAAGTATGTTGGGAGATAGAAGAGCCGACTTTTATAGAGATGAGTTGGAGAAGTTTCTATTAATTACAAGAGATATAGGATTAGACCCCACAAAGGTTATGGGTTCAACCTCTGGTGCCTTAGGGTATGGACAGTTTATGCCGAGTAGTTATATTAGATTTGCTGTCGATTTCAATAGCGATGGCAAAATAGACCTATGGGACCCGGAAGATGCCATAGGTAGTATCGCTAACTATTTTGCCAAGAATGGCTGGAACCCATCTATTCCAAAAGTTGCTGTTAGAGCTAAATATAGAGGTAATAGATTTAAGAGATTAAAAACAGGATATAAGACACGATACTCTCTATATAAATTGAAAAAGAAGTATCATATCTATCCACGAGAGAAGTTTCACCCTTACGGTGCAGTATCTCTAATAAAACTTCCAAGGGGAACTTATGATGAGCTTTGGCTTGGCTCTCCAAACTTTAGAGTAATAACCACATATAACCATAGTGCATATTATGGAATGACTGTCTTTCAATTGGGGGAGTTGGTAGAGAATAAACGGTTGGAAAATAGTTATTAATGGTGTAGAAAATCTACACCATATTTTAAATTAACAAGAGTAGGTAGAGATATACTCATAAGGAGTCGGTCGTCCCTCTACAGGGATAACATGTCTATTAAACATATACTCAACATACTCTTTAATATATTCAGGACTCATAATTGGAGCTAAGAAATCATGGTCTCTCTCAAGCCCTTCAAGAGCGTCTCTAAGTGTATTTGGCAGTTCAGGGATTTTTCTCTCTGCAATCTCATCTCTTGAAAGTTCAAATAGGTCTTCATTGATTGGTCCAACTAAATCATAACCACCATTCTTAATTCCATCGAGTCCCGCAATCATTAAAACAGCAAATGCGAGATAAGGACAGGAGCTGGAATCTGGGAAACGGGTCTCAATTCGAGTCGATTTCTCACCTCCACCATAAGGGATACGACACGCTGCAGAACGGTTTTGACTTGAGTATGTTAAAATTCTTGGAGCCTCAAATCCCGGAAGAAGTCTCTTATATGAGTTTGTGCTAGGGTTTGTAAAAGCTGCAACCGCCTCTTTATGCTTAAAGATACCACTTAGATAATCAAGTGCCGTCTTAGATAGATTTGCATACTCCCCTTTTTGATAGAAGAGGTTTTTACCATCTTTCCATAAAGATTGATGAACATGCATACCATTTCCATTATCATTATAGATTGGTTTCGGCATAAAGGTAGCAGTTTTTCCATTTAAATGTGCCACCATCTTAACTACATATTTATACTTTTGAACATTATCTGCTGCTGTTATAATATCAGAGAATACAACGCCAATCTCATGTTGAGCTTGTGCAACCTCATGGTGACCAAGAGTTACCTCAAGACCTATATCTTCAAGCACCTGCATTATCTCTGCTCTTAAATCAACTGCTGGGTCTGTTGGTTGAACTGGAAAATATCCACCCTTAATTCTTGGTCTATGTCCCATATTTCCAACTTCACCATAATCGGCATCGTCTGCCCAGTGTCCCTCATCTGTCTTAATTACAAAAGATTGATGGTTATCTCTATCTACAATCTTAACATCATCAAAGACAAAGAACTCATTTTCTGGTCCAAAATAGGCAGCATCAGCTACACCAGCCTCTTCGAGTGCTTTTAGTGCCTTCTTAGCAATACTTCTTGGACACTTAGCATAAAACTCATCTTTATAGATGTCATAAACATCACAGATAACAACTACTGTATTATCCGCTGTAAATGGGTCGAGAAATGCAGTTTGAATATCCGGTTTTAAAAGCATATCAGACTCGTTAATTGGTTGCCACGCCTCAATAGATGAGCCATCAAAAGGAAGACCATTTTCAATCTGTTCTCTGCCGATAGCTTTCATTCTATATGTAATATGATGCCATGCACCCTTAATATCTGTAAATCTAAAATCTACAAACTCAACCTCATTATCTTTACAAAATCTAAAAAAATCATCTATACTATTTACAAATTTACCCATACAGTTATCTCCTAAAGTTTTAAGTTAAAGCGATTGTATCGCATTTAGAGAAAAATAGATAGTATTTTTTGACTAAAAATTAACCAATTGTCTATCCCGTTGTTCAAAAGTAACAACTTTTGTATATCCAACCTCTTTTGCCACCCTTTTTACCTCATCATATCCAAATCCAATCTGCTCTACAGCATGGGCATCTGAACTAAATGTAATTGGAATATCCAACTCATAAGCCATTAATAGCAGATATTTTGATGGATATATCTCTCCAATAGGTTTTCTTAAACCGGCACTATTAAGCTCAACTACCATATTTGAACGCTTTATCTCTCTGAATGCCTCTTCTGCAATAACTCGAATATCTCTTTTCGGCATATATTTAAAAAGTTTGATTAAATCCAGATGTCCTACAATATCAAAATATCCACTCTTTGCCATATCTCTAATGGCATTAAAATAGTCCTGCCAAATATCATCTATATCTCTATTTTGCCAACCACCTATAAATTCAGGATTATCAAACCCCCACCTATTTAAAAAATGGACTGAGCCGATAAGATAATCAACCTTAGCATTTAAGACTCTCTCATCTATATAACCCTCTATATAATCCACCTCATACCCCAAAAGTATTTTGATACTATTTTTATATTTCTCTCTCAATCTCAATACATCATTCTCATAATCCCTCATCTCTTCAAATGATAATCTATAACCCTTATCAAACTCCATAGGTGCATGTTCACTAAATCCATAAATATCTATCTTTAACTCAATGGCTCTCTCTATATACTCTTCCATAGAACCTGTTGCATGGTTACAGTAGGTTGTATGGTTATGTAGGTCTATTCTCATAACTATCCTTTTTTCTCAATTATAACAGATTTTATAAGCTATTTAAAAAATCTCAATCATATTGTATAACTA
>JALWZK010000288.1 GCA_027002665.1 Campylobacteraceae bacterium
AATCCTAAAAAACTCAATTAGAGATATATTTCCATATTTTAATTCCCATAGAATGGCAGATGAGTATTATAGGAAGATGTATAGATAAATCACAAAAAATGGGATTTCTACTATAAGTTTAAAAAATTTAAAATAGTAGTTATCCCACTATAGTTTTAAATCAAAATAAATCACAATTTGATTAATCTTTAAAGTTATGAAAGATATGAAAGAGGGAGTTTCGTTTATCAAAGGAGAAGTTAATAAAGTTTTACAAAGGAGTGTATGTGTTTCATATCTTTCTTAGACATATTATATAGAATAAAGGTAAACGATAGGTAAACAAAAACTTAAATTTATCCCATAGATACCAATCTGCGAACTTTCGTAACCTCTTTAAGGTCAATAGTTTTATTAATCAGTTTTAATCTGTTATCTTTAGTTATTTCACCCCATGGAGAGGCGATTAATGAGCTTTTTGCCATATCAATATTGGCAGAATTGGAGACAATTACAAAGCATTGATTCATAATTGCCAAAGCTCTGGATAGAATCTCTAAGTGGACTCTTCTACTCTCTCCCCACATAGCTGGAATTAGAACAATATCTACCCCCTCTAAGGCTCTCCATAGCTCTTTAAATCTCAACTCAAAGCAGATTAATAGTCCATATCTCATCCCATTAATGGTGAATGGTTTTATTAACTCTCTATCTCCTACCGTAAAATATTTATGCTCATCTCCCAATCTAAATAGTTTATACTTATTTTGAGTATGGACTACTCTATGGTTATGCAACACAACCGCCTGATTAAAATAGTTACTATTCTCTCGTTTTATTAGAGTTAATATTAAAATTTGATTGCTAATAATAGGTAAGAGAGTCTCTAAGGCAGTATAGTAGAAATCTGATGCCTCCTTAAAATTGGCATAATCAAATCCTGTTAGATATACCTCTGGGGCTATTATTAGATTTTTATCTCTATTTTTATGAATATACTCTATTAGAGTATCTAAGTTTTTTTGATAGTTCGACTCTGTTTTTAATTGAAGTATAGCAATGCTATACTCCTTTTTTCTAATATTTGACATATTAAACTCTTAAAAATCATCTAAATCTAAACTACCCTTAGAGTAGTTAGTTACATTACCTTCAAAAAAGTTGGTCTTTTGGTCATTAAAGCTGGAAAAGTTATCTACCCATTTAATTGGGTGAGATACATTGTATAGTTTCTCCATTCCAACAACTTTAAGTCTCTCATCGGCGAGATATTTGATATACTGCTCAATAATATTATCGGTCAATCCCAATATCTGCCCATTTGTAATATATTTCCCCCAACTACTCTCCAACTCCACAGCTCTTCTAAACATCTCATAGACCTCATCAAGTAGTTTTTTTGTAAAGAGTTCTGGTCTCTCTCTTCTAGTTGATTTAATCATATTTTGAAAAAGTATAAGGTGTGTAACCTCATCTCTCTGGATAAATCTAATCATCTGAGCTGAACCCAACATTTTACCCGACCGAGCAAGAGTATATAGATATGTAAATCCACTATAAAAGTATATCCCTTCTAAGATTTGATTTGCAAACATAGCCTTTACAATATTCTCATCTGTAGGATTTTTACTTAGATTCTCATAAACCTCTGCAATGGCGTCATTTTTACTCTTTAACATCATATCTCTTCGCCAGAGTTGATATATCTCATCACTATTTTGAGATATACTATCAACCATAACTGCATAACTTTGAGAGTGAAGAGCCTCTTCAAATGCTTGACGAACCAATATAAGATTAATCTCTGGTGAAGTTATAAAAGGGTTTATATTATCTATAAGATTATTTGTCTGAAGTGAATCCATAAATATAAGTTGTGCCAGAACCTTATCATAAGCCATCTTTTCAGAGTCTGTCAATCTCTTATAGTCAGAGACATCTTGAGTCATATCTACCTCTTTTGGAAACCAAGTATTATTGAGCATCACCTCCCATAGATTATAAGCCCACTGATACTTAATATCATTCAACTCAAATATCCCGGTAGGGTCACCACCAAATATTTTTCTATCTGCAGTTCTCTCTTGCGAGTTTGGATTGTAAATCTTTTTTCTATATACCATATATCTCTCCATTTTGAATTAGAAAATTGATTATACATATAAAGAGTTTATGGGAGGTTGAATTGGAATTATATTAATTATCGACTAACTTCACCGACAGGTTTACTTGTTTGGTAATAGGATTTATTAAATGTATTTTTCAAAAGGCTTAACAAATCTTTCAATCATATCATTAGCTCTTTTTTTAGCTTGTTCTACAAAATGTTTTAGATATTCTCTTACCCATTCATCTACTCTTCCATTGAAATTTTCTTCTAAATTAGCTACATGAAATTGTATTTGCATAGCAGCAGCCCAATTTATATAAAGCTCTGAAGGATTTGTTTTGAAAAGTGAAATATGATGAACATCTTTGCAAACCAAATTTTTATCTTCTAACAGCCAATCCAACTCTATATAAGTAATGTTAAATTTATCAAATTCTTTATTATCTATCATTTTTGCACATACTTGTGCTAACTTATATGCTGAAATAATATTTGGAGGTTGTGCATTTTTACTAATATTTCTCGTCTTTATATCAATTATCTCAAAAAAATTATCCTCTACTACTAATATATCAGCTGTATCATTTTGTTTTTCTTCAAAAGGATTTTCTAAACTCCATTTATCAGTTGCATTTTTCCCCCTACTCAGTAGAAACATTACTGTTGGTGAATTAAATAATCTATTTCTCTCTTTACTACCTGTTACACTAAGGTTATTAGAAAATAAAAAATTTAAATACTCATACTGTCTAAATGTTTTATTTGGAAACCAATCTTTTAAAATAGTATATACATGTTTATCAAATGGTTCTCCTACTGCATGACCTGATAGTCTTCCTGATAATGGTTTAGGAACTTTTGTGCCGATTAATTCTTTTGCTAATTTATCATATATTCTTTTATTTATTCTTATCCTTTAAATAACTTATCTATTTCAAAATCTAACTTATTTTTGTATGAAGCATCTTTAATTGTTTTTCTGGTTAATTCAACAATACTATTGTGTAATAATACCTCTTCTTTATTATCCCAATTAATAGCTCTAAAAGGAATACTGGCAATCGGTTTTTCTGAAAATTCAACTATATTCCCTTTTCTAACACCGTTATTAATAAGCCAATCAAATACTCTCTTATTATTTAACAAAGCTAATATATAGTAAATACTCTCTTTTACACCTTCTTTTTTAAAAAGTGCCGTAACATCTTGAGTAGGGTATAAACCTTCATCAACTAAAGAAAATCTAAAATAATCTTTATTTGATATTCTCTCTTTACAAGGAACAAATATTCTCTTTTCTTTCTTTGAAAACAAATTGTAATTTCTTAAAAAAACCCATTCCCAATATGGAATGTTCCTATTATAGTTATATCTTTTTCCCAGTTGATACTTAAATGGCAACAGATGATTATAAAAATTTGGAAAGTATTTTTTTAATTCTTCTTCGTTTTTAATATTTGATAAAAATATAT
>JALWZK010000289.1 GCA_027002665.1 Campylobacteraceae bacterium
TCCAAATGTAGAAGGAGCAGGAGAAGAGGGGCAGAATGCTATTACAATGTCACAGGTACAACCACACACAATCAGTAAAAAATCAAGAAGTTGTGAGAGTTGTCACACCTCCAAAAAAGCTCTTGGAATGGGAATAAATGGAGGTAGATACTTTAGTGACCAGAGTAAAACAACTATTATTGACCTAATGAGTGCAGATAGAAGAGTTTTACCCAAAAAGGTAGATGAGCAGATACCATCTATCCCTAATCTCAAACATGACTACTCTGTTATGATAGATGAGAATGGGACACAAGTCCAAACAGTTGATAACCATTGGAGGTTAGCAAATCCTCTTCCAAAAGATATAAGAGATAGACTTGACCGTCAAGGGGTATGTCTATCTTGTCATGAGACTATCCCAAATGGAGATTTAGCTATATCTGCTATGAGTCATATTGCAGATATGGCAGGAGTAGAGATAGATAACAAAACACGCAGAGATATTTTAAACAAAAGTCTAAATATATCAGCTTGGGGACAAATTCTATTACCTCTCTTATCTCTATTTGCTGCTCTCCTATTCTGGATTTTAAAGAGGAAGAGGTAATCAATTTTAAGTCCTCAAAATATTATAATAATTACCATCTCTAATTTCCACTGTTAGATTGATTGAAACGCCCATATTTTGGGCTTTTATAGCCCTCTTTACCCTTCTAAAACTGTCCAGCCAATTTTGGACAACTTTTACTACCTTTTTGATATCTTTTTTTATCTCTTTTTTAATGGAATTGATAATTTTAGTGATTTGAATTCCCTTAATTGCACATCTGCCTATAACTCTTATTGATACCTTTTTTATATCTGTCTTTGAGCCTATCCTCTGAATTACTTTCCCTGTCTCATCATTGATTATCTCTATTTGAACTAAGCTCCTCAATAGCTTTAAGAACTTCTCTATACTATACTTTTCGCCTCTACCCTTATACATTTTATTGTATTGGGCTTTTACTGTCTTTGCCACATTGCTTGTTTTGTAAATCTTATTTAGATTTTTAAAGCTATTTAACTTCATTAATTTATCTATAAATCCACTATTATAATGCTCTAACCACTTTTCAAATGCTTTTCTCTTCTTCTCTGGAATAGTCCACTCCTCCCCATCTTCAAAAGTATAGTTAAAAAATTTAGTATCTGAACTTTTTGCCTTTTCTACTCTTGTATTTACCTCTAAGGGTTCAAACTCCTCTCTATACTCTACAAATTTAAAGAAATCCTCATCATAATTATTTCGTGTTAAGTGACTTAAGTAACAAACTATGCTATACTCATCAACTGTCGTATATCCATTTACCTTATGGGTTATTTTCATCATTCTTGAGTAGTGTTCGCCCATAACTGTATTGGTTATCTGGTCATGAGTATTGTTTTTAATAAAGTTTTCCCACCACTCATAATCTATCTTCTTTCTATATTGTGGTTTTGGTGGAGCTGATATAATCTTAATTGTATTATCGTCCCGAACTCTATATAGAGCTTGTAGTTTCTGTTTGGTATTCCAGAGTCTGCACTCCTTATCATAGACCATACAGGCATTAAAATTTGGGTTTTTAATAGATATTCCCTCTCTCAATGCACTTGTTGTAAATACAATATCTTTGGTTGTGGTGTGGACATCTACACTATCAAAATCGTGCTGTTTTCCCACTACAGAGTTATCAGGATAGTTTGCTTGAAGTGCCTTTGCATTATCCATAAATACAATGGGGCGATAACCTTTTGGAAGTTTTCCATTTTTTGTATAATATATAATATCTGGTTTCTCTGGTTTATATTTGTATCTCTGTAAATCTCTTCTAAAAAATCTCTCTAAGGTTGCACTTAAAAATATGGCATCTAAGTTATAGATAAGTTGAAACTCCTTTGATGGATTAAATAGTAACTCATGTGCTTCATCTACAATTAATTTTATCTTTTTATTATCTATAAACCATCTAAACTCCTTATTGGTGGTATAGTGACCATAAAATTTATGAAAAGTTATAATTGCTCCATCATAAAAGATTTTTTCTAAAAGATAATCTATGTCATCTCCTTTAACCACATCGCACTGTTCTGCTCTTGGCACAATAATTAGATTATCTGCTACACCTTCAAACATATAGGTTTTACCTGTATGTTGTCTTGAGATAACAACACCACTTGTAATATCTTTTATATATGAAAAGTCGGGAAATCTATCACTATAAGGGATAACTACCTCTCTTTTACTCTTTTTTGCCTCCTCAATCTCTCTTAATATAGCTGCCCTTGCTCTCTCCTGTTTTAATTTAATCTCTTTCTCTACCTCTTTTTCAATTAGTTCAAGCCAATCTTGAGTATGCTCCGTGACAAAGTCTCTTAAATCATATCCCGCCTTTACCTCTCTATCTAAGATTTTTTCAAAATCAATGGCAATCTTCTCACCTTTGATTTTTTCAGTTACTTTCTTTTTGAATGGGTTAAATTGATTTGGATTTTTAAAACATTTGTATCGTTCATCTTCTTGATTTTTAATCTCCCTCTTATCATTGTCTTCTAAAACTACAGCTGTAACATCACGCGGGATAAGATGGTTAATGTCTCTCCCATCAGATTGCATTACAATATAGTCCAACTCAGAGGCATTTAAGATTAGAAACTCAGCAATTCCTGAAGCGATATAGACAAATTTTTTACCTGTCAATCTATGAGGTGAGAATTTTCCATCTCCACCTTTTAATCCCATCCACTTAATATCTCCAACTTTTCGTCGTTTAATATTTACTACATTATCATATTCATCAATTAGGCTAATAGCTAAGGTATTATTTCGCTCATCATAGCCCAGATAGCATAAATTTTTTTTATGATTTATATATTTTGTCTCTTCTGGAATAAGCTCATATAGAAGTTTATAGATTTTCTCTTGATTGCTTATAATATGTCTATGGTGAAATACATCATAGAGATATTGAAAGTCTGGTGTTTCATTTCTACTCACTTCATCTTTTTTATAAAATGAATTAAAATTTTTAATTTTGTCTTTGAAATTTGAAAAATCGAGTCTTAAAACATCTTTTATAAGCGAAACAACTCCACCCTTCTCATTGCATGAGTGGCAATAGTAGCTTCCATTTTCAAATAGAATAAAGGGTCGAGAGCTATTAGAGCCACAAATTGGACATTTGGCTCTAAATTTATCTCCAAATTTTCTAACATTCTCTAAATTATATGCAATATCGGCAATATCTAATTGGTCTAATGAACTATCTCTAAATGAATTAAAAAATGACATAATAACTCCTGAAAACTATTTTTTTAATTCTCAAGAGTCCAGCCACCAACATCTCTTGATAAAAATCAGATAGATAGGAATTTTTAAGCTAAATTTAATAGCTTTTTTTATAAAATTCTCTTCTGAAGTGAAGCAGTTGGATTTCGAGGTCGCTGGGCTTCACTTCTCTATCTGAATTTTATTTCCCACATCTTATAATAAATCTGCTTAAATAATAATAAAGTCTGCTATAATAATTTAGTGATATTGAGCTTACTTATATTT
>JALWZK010000290.1 GCA_027002665.1 Campylobacteraceae bacterium
ATATTAGACTATCTACTCTATTTTTAATATCTATAAACTCATCACTGCTTAAATCTAAACCATATCTATTTCTTGTAGCCTCTATTGCATCTTTTAGACTTGATGAGGTAAAATCTCTTAACATCTCTAAGGTGTAGTGGATAGCTATACCAAAATTTATCGCCTTTCTATCTTCTATCTCCTCATCTCTATTAGTAAGCTCTTGAGTTCCATAACTCTCCAATCTAATATCTCTCTCTATCTTCTCTTTTTTAACTTTTGGTTTTTGGGTAATATCTAACTTTCCAACCTTTATGGGAATAAGTCCAATATCATCAAATATAGAGCCTTTGGGCTTTCTAATAATTATCATACTTTCAACTGCACGGGTAAGGGCTACATATAGAATGTTTAATTTATCTTTTTTAGATAATTGTTTCTGTTTTTCAATAAGATTTTTATACTCTTTATCAAAATTCTCTCTCTTACTCATCTTATAATATACCCTCTTTATATGTAAATCCTCATCATACTCATATATAAGTGCTGAATTATCCGGTGCATTTCCCTTTAGTCTGTCTATCACAATTAGATGTGGAAACTCCAACCCCTTGGAGCCGTGAATTGTCATTATCATAATTCCATGTTTGGAGTTAGATGCTACCTCTATATTGGAGAGTTTAAACTCTTCAATAAATGTCTGAATATTCGAGTAGCTACTTGCAAACTCTAAAAGTTTCAATATATTTAAATCATTCTCAAAATATCCAAAATCGGATACAACTCTATGGATAACCTCTATGGGTTGCATATATGGAGTGAACCAATCTATATTAATATCCTCTATATCTTTCCCTATCTGCTCTAAGAGAGCCATAGCGTCAAGTCTGTTCCCATAATATAGATACTCCACCATAGCCACAATAGAGGCAATCTTAGGGAGATATTTTAAGGAGCTTGATGTCTTGAGTCTGCTATCATATCCACTCCTATATAGTGCCTCTTGAATAGTAGCCCCATCTCTATTGGTTGAGACTAAAATGGCAATATCAGATAAATCAACTCCATTATCTAAGAAAAACTCTACCTTGCTTAAGACCTCATCAATTAGATTATCACTCTCAGTAACCTCTACAAACCCCTCTTTTGCATCTTCTCTATATTTTTGAGGAAAATAGCCCTCCATACTATTTTGAAACCATCTATTGACCTGCTCTACAACCATCTTTGAGCTTCTATAGTTTATATTCATCGGAGATACTTGAATATTATACTTTTCAGAGACATGATTAAATAGCTCTTCAACCCCGCCTCTAAAACGGTATAGCGACTGTTTTGTATCTCCTACATAGAAGAGTGTTCTAAACTCACTATTGGTTGAAAAAATCTCATCTATAAGAGGTTCTAAGAGTCGGAACTGTATAGTCGAGGTATCTTGAAACTCATCAAGTAGTATATGTTTGAAGTGGCTATCCATCTTAAAATAGAGAAAATCTCTATCAATTCCATTTAATAGACGATATGTAAAGTAGGTAAGGTCATCAAAACTTAAAACCCCTAAGCTCTTGGCTGTTAGAATATTTGCATTTTTATAGTAGTCAAATATCTTAAATAGATTGTGTAAAACTATTCTCTCCTTTCTATCTGCCCACTCCCTCAATAGCTCCTTTAACTCTAAAAACTCCTTCTCAATTTGAGGATTTTTCTCTACATATTTTCTATAATCTCTATGTTCTAAGAGAGAGCTTTTTGAAAATATACTCTTTTTAAAAAACTCTTTAATCTCAACCTTTTTAAAATTATTAATAGCCCTTTTTGATGCACCACTACCTATAACTAAATCTAATAAAAGTTCCCTTTTAGACTCTATTCTATCCTCAATCTCCGATAGAGACTCTATCTTATATCTATATTTTGGGAGGAGTGGCTCTATCTTATAGAAATTTTGCATAATATCAAATAGTTTTAGAAATCTTCTATCTTCAATATCTATCACAAGTTTGACCAATGAGTTTAGAAGAGAGTTATCCCTCACCTCCTCCAAAAATATGCTCTCTTTGCGTTTTGTATCTATCTCCTTTGTAGAAAAATCTGGCTCTAAACCTATATAGAGTGAAGCAGAGCGAAGAATAGAGACGAAAAAGCTATCTAAGGTAACTATAAATTTTGAGCTGGATAGAAATTTCTCTAAAACTTTTGGCTGTTTATCCAAAATCTCTTTTTGAGCTAATCCTGTCTGTCTGGATACCTCATCAAGAAATATCTTATTATCTGAGAGATGAATAAGATAATTTATAATTCTATGTTTCATCTCCAATGAGGCTTTATTTGTAAATGTAGCTGTTAAGATTGTAGCTGGTTCTACATCTAAGAAGAGTAGAGATATATATCTGAGGGTCAATGCAAATGTCTTACCACTTCCTGCACTTGCCAAATAGGCTGAATATCTTTTCATAATTTAAACTTTAAAAAAGTATTTTTGAGCCTCTTTTTTATTAGCAAATGGAGAGGTTACTACTATCTCATTACCAACTTTTACACTATAACTCTTCCCAATTTGACTCTTTGCATAGGTTATAGCAATTTTTACGCCCAAATCTATATCATCTTTAGAGGCATCTCTACTTATTAGAGAGTATGGTCCCGCTATTGGGAGAGTAATAGGAATATATTTAGAACTATTTATCCTTTTTAGTCCCTCATTATCCTCTCTATTTCGTCCAACTACAAGTTTTGCTCCATTTGGTAATCTAAAGTGTCGTCCAAATTTTAATAAGTCAATATCTTCCACTTCAAAACTATCATACTCTATAAACTCTTTAAGTCTATTGGAGTAGTTGGCATCTGTAAGCAGACAACCTCCAGCGGGACTCTCATAATCCTCCCAACCAAACTCCTCTGCCAATTTTAATTGTCGCTCTCTTCCTCTACCGGAAATATCTAATAGTTTATTTCTATCTATCCAACCCTTTATCTCTGGAGTTGTAGGCTCTAAGAGTTTAGCAGATAGTGGTCGAACAATCAATTTTTCGTCTCTATCTCCTGCCAATCTGCTAACCTGCCTTAGTGCATCTGCCCTCTGGCTCATAGGTCGTTGCCCAATAACCTCTCCTGTGACAATAAATGATGCTCCAACCTCTCTCATAATATCCTTTGCAACTCTAAACATATATCCATGGCAATCGATACATGGATTGAAATTTTTACCATACCCATATTTGGGATTAAATAGTATTTTATCTATATATCTATCTCTTATATCTATAAGTTTAAACTCTGCCCCTGCCATTTCGGCTCTCTTTTTAAGTTTATCTGTTATATCTTTGGTGCTACCAAATCCTATTTTTATATACAGGGCAAGAACATCAATCCCTTGATTAACCATAAGCTTAATGGCAATCATACTATCAAGTCCACCACTAAATAGAGAAATAGCTTTCATTAAAATCCTCCTTTTAAAAAACAATATTATACCTACTAATAGCTATTGTTTTAAACAATATTTAATCTCTACTATTTAAAAAAAAGATAATAATCTATAAAATTTCTACTACTTCTATCTAATTTTATC
>JALWZK010000291.1 GCA_027002665.1 Campylobacteraceae bacterium
TAATATTGTATTTATTTAAATATCCTCTTGGAGTTAGAACAAGTCCATTTGTAGTCAATCTGGTTTGAGAGTTTCCTATAATAATTAGAGTGGACATAGTAATCTCGGGGTGGTTAATATCCTGCTCTATTAAATCTGTAGTATCTGTTACAGTAATCTTCTCCTTATCTCTGCCTACATTAGAGGCAATTACTGCAATTCTCTCCTCACCTTCACTTAGAGCTTTTAGAAAATTTTGATATGGTAAAATTCTCTTTCTTGATTTTGGATTATATATTCCCAGAACCATATCTGCATCGAGTGAGTTTCGAACTCTCTTATCTATTATATCTATATCTGTCAATTTATCTGATAGGGATATAACCGCAAAATCTTGACTAATAGGCGCACCAATTCTTGATGCCGTTGCCAGAAATGAGGTTACACCTGCAATAGATATTAGCTCTATCTCCTCCCATAAATTTTGCTTATCAATTAACTCAACTATTAAAGTTGCCATTCCAAATACATTGGCATCTCCATTTGAGATAATAGAGGTTGTCTTTCCCTCTCTCGCATAACCTATCGCCTCTTGACATCTTGCAATCTCCTTTGTCATTCCCGACATAAAAATAGGTTTATCCCCTATTAGCTCCTTTAACTCTTTTACATATCTTCTATACCCTACAACCACTTCAGAATCATCTAAGGCTCTTAAAGCCTCTGTTGTCATATACTTAGTGCCACCTGCACCCGAACTCAATATGTATAATCTCTTTGCCACTATACTGCTCCTGCAATAGTTATTTTTCTATTATATATCTCTTTTCGTATAATAAGCTCTCTATAATTTGAGCCTAAAATGGCAGTAGGCTCTGCTACCCCCTTTAGTCCAAAAAACTTTGTAGAGGCAGATTTTGAAAAATTATATTTAAGTCTATTTATGCTATTTTTATTATAGAAATTTATATTAAAATTGTATCTTTTGCAAACTCTAATAGTCCAACCTCATTGGATTTAGCTTCAAATGAGTTAATATCCTTAATATCCTCCAATTTTAGATTATACTTTTCTAAAAAATCTAAAAAAGCCTTTATAATCTCTCTAAAACCAATATTTTTATTACACCCAATTCCAATAGATACTTTTGGTTTAAGAGTTAAAGAGTTGGATTTAACTAATGGAGATATAACAACTGTATCTAAATCAATACTATTAAAATCAACCAATTTTAAATTTTCTCTATCTGGAATTGAGTCAAATATACTCTTATATGTTGCAACTTTAACCTCTTGCCTATTTAATAGTCTATTTGAGATTTTAGCTAAGGCTTTTAGATTTTCAATTCTCCAACCTCTCTCCTTAGCTAACATCTCAAATGCTATTGTATTGGTCTGGTCTGTAGCGGTTGAGATAAAATTAATAGCATTTGGTATTCTCTCTACTAAATCATTTGCTAATTCATTTGCTCCACCTATATGTCCACTTAGAAGAGGAACTATCTTATCTAACGCTAGATTAATTACCAATATAGCGGGGTCGATGGATTTGTCTCTTAAAAGAGGTGCAATTTTTCGGACAACTGCACCTATTGCTACAATAAAGATTATTGCATTGTAACTTTTCCAAACTGAGGGTAGAATATCATCTAACTTATTATATACCTTTAGATTATTTAGATTGTGTTTTAAATCCCTCTTACCATATATATCAACCTTATAACCATCTAAATAGTCCATAAGTCTATAAGCACTATCTAAACTCGGTTGATTAATAGTTACTACTGCTATCCTCACTATTTTTTATCTTTTCGTGGCAAAAAGTTACCACACCCTTTCTCTGGTGTTCCACCGAAACTCTTTATCTCTCGTGCTGTTCCATTCTCATATATAACTGTTCTTTGGCAATTAGGTGACTCTTTACATCTATCATTACTACAACCAATATCACTTGGTGCTGGCATTTTGACTCCTTAATTTTTTTGGAATGGTAGCTAAAGTTTCTTAAGATTTTGGAAAAGGTTTCCTATATAGATGTGATTCCACACTCTCCTGTTGATATAGAAAATCTCCCAATAGTATAACTGCAACCCCTTTAATATGTGAAACTTTCTCTTCAATATCCTCTAAGGTTCCTCTATATACCTTTTCATCTTTCCATGTAGCTTTTTCAACTACCCAACATGGAGTTTTTAAAGAGTAACCTACCTTTAATGCTTCTTCTTTTAATTTTTTAATAAGTGTAATAGATAGATAAAAGACTAATGAGGAGTTTTTGCAACTTAGAATATTTTCTATACTCTCGGGATTTGGAGTTCTACCCTCCACTCTTGAGATAATTAGAGTTTGAGATACCCCTGGAATTGTATATTCTATCCCTAAGGTTGCACTTGCTCCAAAAGATGCCGTAACTCCCGGTATAACTCTATACTCTATATTTTTACTCTTTAAAAATGCTATCTGTCTGGCGATAGTTGAGTATAGAGATGGGTCACCTGTATGGACTCTTGCTACTATTTTATCTCTATACCTCTCTAAAAAATCAAAGATTTGAGGATATTTCATACCTTGTGAGTCCTCTATAATAGCATTATCTCTACACCACTTTAAAACCTCTCTTGGCACAAGTGAACCTGTATATAGCACCACATCTGCCTTTTGTAAAATCTTTTGAGCTTTAATTGTAATAAGCTCTGGGTCACCTGAACCAGCTCCAATAAAATATATCACTCTTTTACTACCTTTATCTGGAAAAGTTGTCTCTCTGGCTCTATTAAATCCAATTTTCCTTTATATGTAGTTAAAGATAGAGAGATAACACTATACTCTATATTGGCGCTATTTAAAACGCTTAACATTTGAGTTAGATTTTTAAGTGTAATGGCATTAATTAAGATAACTCCACTACTATTTAATCTATTATATAGATATGGTAGTTTAGATATTACCTTTTCACCTCCACCACCTACAAAAATTCTATCTGGATTATCCTCTATAGTATCAAATATCTCCTCTGCATTTCCCTCTAATAGAGATGTATCACAAACAAAGTGATAGGATAGATTTTCTCTTATAAAATTGGCTCTCTGTGGTTGCTTTTCAAATAGTAGGGTCTTTACTCTATATCTCTTAAATGCCTCTATAGCACAACTACCACTACCTGCCCCTATATCCCAAAGTATCTGATTGGCTCTTAGGTCAAGATTTTGAAGTGATAGATTTCTCTTATACTCTTTTGTTATCATTCCTCGCTCTGTCTTAAACTCAAAATCCTTGCTTATTGGAGATTTTGGAGTAAATAATCTTTTAATTAATAGAACAAAAGGCTCTTTTAAATTAAATCTTCTATAATCATTTCCAAATATATCTATCTGCTCTATCACCTCATCACTATAACCGAGTTTATATCCAATGGTAACCTCTATATCTCTACTATTCAGATATTTTGTAGCCTCTCTTATCCTATCTATCGTAAATCTATCAGATAGAATAAAGGTATATCTATTGGTTAGAAATATGGTTAAA
>JALWZK010000292.1 GCA_027002665.1 Campylobacteraceae bacterium
TCAACTGCAAAGATGCTGGGTGAGGTTATTAGAAGAGTATATAATAATGAGAGTGTGAACTCTCTATTTCAGACAAATTAAATATAATATTGGAGTAAAATGTCAAATAAAGTTACACAATCTCATATAAGAAATTTCTCAATTATTGCACATATTGACCATGGAAAATCGACTCTTGCAGATAGAATAATACAGGAGTGTGGAGCGGTCACAGATAGAGAGATGTCCTCTCAAGTTATGGATACTATGGATATTGAAAAGGAGCGAGGAATTACAATTAAAGCTCAGAGTGTTCGACTCGATTATATTGCAAAAGATGGGGAACACTATATCTTAAATCTTATAGACACCCCCGGACATGTTGATTTCTCTTATGAGGTTAGTCGCTCTCTGGCATCAAGTGAAGGGGCATTACTTGTTATAGATGCTACTCAAGGTGTTGAAGCTCAAACTATTGCAAATGTATATATCGCCTTAGAGAATAATCTGGAGTTAATTCCTGTTGTAAATAAGATAGATTTACCATCGGCAGACCCATATAGAGTATTGGAAGAGGTTGAAGAGGCGATAGGATTGGACTGCACTGAACACTCTCTGGTATCTGCAAAGACGGGAGAAGGGGTATCTGAACTTATAGAGACTATTGTAAAGAGAATACCGGCACCCAATGGAGATGAGAATGCTCCAGCCAAAGCACTTATCTATGATAGTTGGTTCGATAACTACTTAGGTGCATTGGCTCTAATTAGATTATATGAGGGGAAAATAGAAAAAGGGCAGAAGATACAGATTATGAGCAGTAGAGAGGAGCATCAAGTATTGGATTTAATGTATCCTCACCCTATTGCTCCTATAAAGACAGACGCAATCTATACAGGTGAGATTGGAATAGTTGTAACAGGATTAAAGAGTGTCGATGGGCTTCAAGTTGGAGATACAATTACGGATGCTAAAAATCCGACAGCTCAAAGTATTGAGGGGTTTGAGAGTGCAAAACCGTTTGTATTTGCAGGGATTTACCCAATAGAGACGGATAAGTTTGAAGATTTAAGAGATGCACTAAATAAACTTAAACTAAATGATAGCTCTATCTCATTTGAACCGGAGAGTTCTCTCGCTCTTGGTTCAGGCTTTAGGATAGGTTTCTTGGGAATGTTGCACATGGAGGTAATTAAGGAGAGGTTAGAGAGGGAGTTTAATCTTGAACTAATTGCAACAGCTCCAACAGTTATATATGAGGTAGAGAAGACAAATGGAGAGAGGGTAACTATCCAAAACCCATTTGATTTACCACCAGCACAGAATATAGCTAAGATATATGAGCCATATATTAAGGCTACAATCTTAACTCCAACTGAGTTCTTAGGAAATATTATAAAACTTCTAAATGAAAAGAGAGGCATTCAAGTCAAGATGGACTATATTAATGAGACAAGAGTCCTCTTAGAGTATGATATTCCACTCAATGAGATAGTTATGGAGTTTTATGATAAACTCAAGAGCGTAACAAAGGGGTATGCAAGTTTCGACTATGAACCGATAGGTTTTAGAGAAGGAGATTTAGTAAAATTGGATATAAGAGTAGCAGGTGAGGTTGTAGATGCCCTATCAATTATAGTGCCAAGAGATAAAGCGAGAAGTAGAGGATTGGCATTTGTAACTAAACTAAAGGAGTTAATCCCAAGACAACTATTTGAAGTTGCCATTCAAGCAAGTATTGGAAATACCATTATAGCGAGAACCAATGTAAAATCTATAGGTAAAAATGTAACTGCTAAGTGTTATGGTGGAGATATTACACGGAAAAGAAAACTCTTAGAGAAACAGAAAGCTGGTAAAAAGCGAATGAAAGCTATTGGAAGTGTAAATGTTCCACAGGAGGCGTTTATGGCTGTATTGAAATTGGAGTAGAGAAAAATTATATACCAACTTAACCTGTTTTCTCCTTAAAGTAAATATTACAAATCTCTTAATTCCCCTATCTCCTCAACACTAAGACCTGTCGTTTTACAAACAAACTCTATATCCATATTTGCTAATAGTAGATTTTTAGCAATCTCAATAGCCTTTTGCTTCTCTCCCTCTCTTTTACCCTTTTCTACTCCTTTTTTTATTCCCTCTTCTATTCCTTTAAGTTTGGCTGTATATAAAAGAGAGGCTCTATACATCTTATTTTCTTCTTTTCTCCTATAGATAGCTCTTGCTTTCTCATCTAACTTCATAATATCAAGTGTCTCCTTAGCTTCGCTTAGTCCTTTTGCCTTAAAGTCACTCTTTATCTCCTCATTTTTTAGAAAATATATCCACTCATCAAGGCTATCTTTTGCAATATCGTTAAATTGATTTATTCTTAAGATATAGTATTCGGGATATATATCTGAAATGGTATCAATACCAAAATCCTCCTGCTGTCTCTTAGATGGTCTTAAAATATCATCTTTTTTATGTAATCCTCTAAACTCTGTTTTTCCATAATAGACATAATCTTCACCTTGTCCCAGAGCAAAATAGACAATATTAACTGAATATACCTTTTTTATATTTCTATATCCACTATCCCCTTTTGAGATATACTCTGTAATTAGCTTAGATAAACCATAGAGCATTCTTTGAAAATAGTTAATTTCACTACTATATTGCACCTCAATTAATATTAACTGACCTTTTTCATTTTTAGCAAGTAAATCGACTCTATTAAATTTATCCTCTTCACTCTCTTGATTTGCTTCGCTCTCTAAGACCTCTTCTATTTTGACATCAAATTTTAGAAGTTCAGTTAAAAACCCCTCTAAAATAACAAAATTTGCCTTTTGTCTTAGAATTTTTTTCATAGCCCAGTCAAAGCTTACAAGTTTTCTACCCACAATAGAACCTTTTTAAACAATTATAACATGAGTAGCGTTAAGCAAACGATAACTGCTTATTGTTTGTAGCTACGAAAGCGTTAAGCAAACGATAACTGCTTGTTGTTTGTAGCTACAAACTGATAACAGATAACAGTTACCTGTTTTCTGTCTTAATCCCCTATCGTATAAATACAGTCGGGTCATGTTGAATATTTATCATATTGTGACGGGTCTGAACTAGAGTTTCAATCCCCTATCGTATAAATACAGTCGGGTCATAGCCTATTTTATGGGAAACATCAAAAATATCCCATGCGTTAAAACCTCGTAACAGTGCTATTTTATAGAGCTTTGAAAAAAAGTTTGTAAAACTAAGAAAAATTATATACCAACTTAGCTTAATTTTTTCTTTTTTTGCATATATTCTAAAAGTTCCTCTTTTTTTATATTGAGTTTAGAGACCACATCATCTATAGCTATCTGAAAATCTTTTATCATAACTATAGCTGTTTCAAAAATTCCTTTTTGTATTCCAATCTGAATACCCTCAACTCTTCCCTCAATTCTTCCCTCTGCTTTTCCCTCTTCTAACCATCTTTGTGCAAGTGTTGGCATAGTCTTTTCTCCTTTTATATCTGAAATTAGCT
>JALWZK010000293.1 GCA_027002665.1 Campylobacteraceae bacterium
CACTCATAAAGTTTCCTTTTTTCTTTAAATTCTAACGAAAAATATCCTTATATATTATTACAGTTTGGAACTAATATCTTGAATTAATTTTAAATATGCTCTATCCATTGCATTTATCATATCATTTATAGATTTACCACCAATTTTTTCGCTTATATCTATAAAATAGTTTAAAGATTTTTTATCAATTCTATTATAGATTTGATAGGTAGCCTTTAACTCAACCTCATCTCTATATGCTATAAATTTAGTAATTTTAACAGAGACTCTCTTATCAAATCGTTTTATATTTGACCAAGGATATGGATAGATATTGTCATTATTTATAGATTTATGAAGATAGTTTATAAGTGTCTCTGTCAATTGCTTATCTAAATTATTTATCCAAGTTGCATTATCTATCCTCTTTAAGTGATATGGTGTATCCTTTTTATATATTGGCGAGTTAATTAGATATACAGGAATTTTTACTCTATCTATTGCAATATAGTCACTACTGCTCTTTAACTCTCTAATATTGGTTATAGTGTCTCCAAGTGTATATAGCTCCTTAGAGCTACAACCCCATAAAAATAGTATAAAAATTAAAACTCTTTTCACTACTCATCTCCTAAAATAAGTGCATTTGCCTTTCTATTTAAAATCTCATTGGTCTTATTGAACGATTTTGAAGCCTCTGAAATTGCCTCTAAGGTTAGAGAAATCTGTTCTGAAAATTTAGAATCTCCCCCATATTGATTAACTAATCCCTCTAACTCCAGAAGAGTGGATTGTAGTTGAATTAGAGAGTTATTTATTGCTGTTGGAAGCTCTATAAAATCATCTTTAGATGTAAATTTATTTAGATTGGATACTGTTTTATCAAATCTTTTAATAGTTTTGTTTAAACTATTGACTGTTCTATTTAAACTTTTTATTAATGATTTAATAGGTTTTCTATTCTCATTCACTAAGTTTGTAGTAGAGTTTAATAATTTTTCCAGAGGTAACTTTTGAACTTTCGTTAGAATTGCTCTAACATCATTCATTATATCCTTCTTAGCTCTCTTTTTTATAGTTGGAATTACAAAATAGTTCTCCCTATCCTTTTTAAGTGGAGTTTTATGCCTATTATCGAAAAATAACTCTATATAGTCATTACCGATAACAGGAATATCTATTGAGGATATTTTAGCTTTTAATCCATTTAATCTCTTTTTATTAAAAATATCTGTCCGTATAACTGCATAGATATAACTCTCTATTCGTCTATACTTTTTAGAGTATCTATTTATAATATCTGTAATATCGCCTACTTTAAAATTTTTAAACTCGATAGGACTACCTATATGTAATTTATGTGCTTTATTTTTTAAAATAAATTTAAAAAATTTAATCTCTCCCTCTCCAAAATGTTTTGACCTCATATCTGCAAAATTTTTATATAGATGAAATATTTTGCCCTCCTTGAGTCTATTATTTTTATTAAGTGTATTTATAGGAGTATATAGAGATATTCCACCATGGATTATCTGTGAAAATGGAGCAGTAGATATATCTAAATTTTTATTTGAAAAATCTATATTAAAATTGCCTCTTGCATAGAATCTACTTCTATCATTAATATATTTAACATAATCCTCTTCGATAAAAATTGTAAAATTAACATGGGTCCCATCGGGAGATATTGCAACCCTCTCAACCCTTCCAATTTTCATCATTCTATAATATATAATACCCTCTTCAGATATATTGTAACTTTTTGGTGCAGTTAGAAGAAAATATTTTCCCTTAGCATTATCATCTATATATGGGTGTTCTAAACCTACATACTCTTTTATCCTTGTTGCTCTCTTATCTTTCTCACCATAGAGTTGAATATATGAACCACTTACAATCGTATCGAGTCCCGATATACCTTGTGCTCCTACATCAGGGTGGACTATCCAAAACTTAGCTTTACTATTTAGATAGTCATCAACCTCCCTACTCATTCTGGCTCTTATTATAACCCCTTTACCATCTTCAGATAGAGAAATCTTCTTTACAATTCCTACGGTTACATCTCTCATCTTTATTGGACTCTGATTTTCAATAAGTCCAGCATTAGATTTAAATCTAATTGTAATTTTAGAGCCAATCTGTATATAGTATTGATAAGCTAACCATAGAGCAATAATTAAAGCAACAAATGGAACAAGCCAAATACTTGTCAATATTCTAACCCCTCTCGACTCTTTAACTTTTGGTGCATTGTATTTTTTCACTCTAACACCCCTCCTCTATTAATCTTACATCAAATGATTTAGCTGATAACATAGTAAAAAATACCATTAGAGCAAAGGCAGTCGCTCCTCTACCCGGAATTATCTCTACTATTGAGAAGTGTATTAGAACAGATAGAATTGCTACTACAAATACATCTACCATTGACCATGAGCCAATTATCTCTGTAATATAGAATAGCTTATGTCTATCTACTGCTGACGATTTTAAATTAAATTTTGTAGAGATTAAAAGATATATTATAAATATAAATTTGAGTATAGGAACAAACACCGAAGCAAATAGAATAATAAGTGCAATAGGATATGAACCAGCCTCCCAAAGATGCATAATTCCACCCAATATTGTATTTTCAGTTACTATTCCAAACTTTTTAGTAAGCAAAATGGGATATAGATTGGCAGGAATATATAGTATCATTGCAGTTATTAAAAAAGCTACTGTTTTATGAAAACTTATTTTTTTATAGTCATGTATTTTCTCTTTACATCTTCTACATACTACTCTATCTCCACTATTAATATTGGTAGCTTCACATATTGGACATCTTATTAAATTATCTTTTGTATATCTGCTCATACTCATCCCATATATCACTAAATGTTATTCGCTTTAAGGTAAAAATATCTAATAGTATAACCAAAATTAGTGCAGTAAATGCCACACTAAACTCCAATTGTGCATAATTAAATAGTTTAACCATGGCTACAAGTATGGAGAGAAGAAAGATATCTATCATACTCCAGTGAGATATTTTTGCTATTAGTATAAGTAATCTTTTTACCAAATATTTAGAGCTTTTAAGTTTCATCAATATTAGTGCTAATATAAGGGACAATAGAATCACAAGTGGAAATATAAATATAAAAAATAGAAGGACAATCCCAACTATATAGTAGTGGTGATGAAATATGGTATAGAACATTGAGCTAAAATCGAGTCCCCTATATACACCATTTAGATTTATCCTAATAATAGTGAAACTAAATGATACAATTAAAGCAATAAGCTCAACTAAGCTTAACGCCAATAGTCTATCTATAAAATTCTGATGATGTCTATATAATAGTGTATTACACCTCTGACATAGTGCCTTTGTTCCATGATGCAACTTTATCTTTCTATGTAGTGTATGACACTTTTTACAGATAATAAAATTATCCAATTCGCTATCTTCCATTGAGAAATATTATACTAAAATAAGTTAAAATTAACTTTTAAATAAAA
>JALWZK010000294.1 GCA_027002665.1 Campylobacteraceae bacterium
TAAATATATTATACTAATTTTAGTGACATTATCATTAGAGGCAAATATATATTTTATATCTCCCAATGGAGATGATAAAAATAGTGGCTCCATAGATAAACCATTTAAGACAATCGATAGGGCTGTAAGAGTTCTAAAAGCTGGAGATACTCTAAATATAAGAGGTGGAGAGTATCCAATTGGAGTTAGAATATCTATTAGTGGGACAAGGGAAAAACCTATAACTTTTCAAGCTTATAGAGATGAGAAGGTAGCTTTTGTCGGCTCGTATGGAGAGAATAAGATATATGATTTAAATAAAAACCACTCTAAAGACTCATTTATCGTTACCGGTAATTGGCTTATATTTAGAAATTTTGAGGTAAAAAATGGCTCAAATGGGGTATATGTTAAAAGTAGAGCTTCGCATAATAGATTTGAGAGATTATCAATGCATGATAACTATTATAGTGGTCTCGTTTTAACCGACGGAGCAGAGTATAATACAGTTATAAATTGTGACTCATATCATAATTTTGACTCAAACTCCCATGGACAACATGCAGATGGTTTTGTAATTGTGGGACGAAAAAGCGACCCTACACCCTTTGTTGGAGTTGGAAATAGGTTTATAAACTGTAGAAGTTGGGGAAACTCTGATGATGGATATGACTGTTGGGAAGCAGGAAATCCAATCTCTTTTATAAACTGTCTGGCTTATGATAATGGAAAAGATATATGGCATAGAGGAGATTTTCAAGGTGACGGAAATGGATTTAAATTGGGAGTTCACAATAGATTTGGTCATGCAAGAGATGCACATATCGTTACACATTGTAAAGCGTGGAATAATAGAGGTAGAGGATTTGACTCAAATGATAATAAGGTAGCTATAACGCTATATAAAAATGTATCTTGGAACAATCGAAAATCCGGATATAAATTTATCCTCACAAATCACAATCTTATAGATAATATAGATTTAAACTCTGGTAAAAGATATATAGATAGATATAGTTATCAGGAGAACAATTCATGGAATAGAAAAAATTATAATGTTAGAGAGGATATTATTAGCTTTGATGATACAGCTATTAGAGGCAAGAGAGATAAAATTGGAGAGTTTATAGTAAATGGTTTTTTGGAGGTTAGATGATTTTAGAGAGTTGAGTTTACAAACTTTTTTTGAACAAAAGAGTCCGAAATGTTAGCACTTTAAGAATGCAATAAGCCAAGTTGGTGTATTATCTGACATTAGTTTGCGAACTTTTTCTCAACGCTCTATAAAATAGCACTGTTACGAGGTTTTAACGCATGGGATATTTTTGATATTTCCCATAAAATAGGCTATGACCCGACTGTATTTATACGATAGGGGATTGAAATGCAATAGGTATATGTATTAATACCTTTTTTAATTTTAAAGATGACCCGACTGTAAGCCTTCGCTGGTGCTAAAGCACATCAGCTACAGTTTCGTAGCTACAAACAACAAGCAGTTGTTGTTTGCTTAACGCTTTTGCCTTCGCTGGTGCTTCGCACATCAGCTACGGTTCCGTAGCTACAAACGACAAGCAGTTGTCGTTTGCTTAACGCTACTCATAATAGGGGATTGAAACGCTTCCACTAGCCGTGCCTTGTTACGACTTAGTCCTTGTATGACCCGACTGCATTTTTGCGATAGGGGATTTAAACTATTTTCAGATAATCTTCTAAATATAGGTAATAGTGAGAGAAACTACAAAATACTAAGAGAGTTAATAGAGAAAAACACCATTTCAGGAAAGATAAAAGATAGATATGACCTAAATAGAGAGTTTAGTAGAGATGATTTTATAACCCTCAGCCCCAAGCTTAAAGCTTAGAGCTATTTAATTAAATTTTACCATCTAAGTGGTCAGCAAGTCTCTGTAATCTTTTTCTATATGCCTCTATATCAAAATCTTTAACTCTTGCTACACCATCTTCAATAGCTGCTTGAGCAACTGCTGATGCAACATATACAAGAACTCTTCTATCAAATGGAGATGGAATAATATAGTTTGGTCCAAACTCCATATCTGTTCTATTGTGAGCCTTTTGAACATGCTCCGGCACCGGCTCTTTTGCAAGGGAAGCTAATGCTCTTGAAGCTGCCATTTTCATATTTTCTGTAATCTTAGTAGCTCTTACATCTAAGGCTCCTCTAAAGATTTGAGGGAATCCTAAAACATTATTTACTTGGTTAGGGAAATCACTTCTTCCTGTTCCAATAATTACATCATCTCTGACCTCTTTTGCAACCGGTGGCATAATCTCTGGAATAGGGTTTGCACAAGCAAAGATAATCGGATTATCTGCCATAGATGCTACCATCTCTTTAGATACTAAATCTGGACCACTCAATCCTAAAATCATATCTGCATCTTTACACGCATCCTCTAAGGTTCTATCTGGTGTATCAAATGCAAACTGTTGCTTATACTTATTAAGGTCTTTTCTGCCACTGTGAATTACACCTTTACTATCTAACATGGTAATATTTTTGACTCCAAGTGCCTTATACATATTTGCACATGCAATTCCAGAAGCTCCTGCACCGATAACTACAACTTTTAAATCTTCTGCCTTTTTACCACTCATCTCAAGAACATTTATAAGCCCTGCTGTTGTAATAACTGCTGTTCCATGTTGGTCGTCATGAAATACAGGAACATTACAAATCTCTTTAAGTCTATCCTCTATCTCAAAACATCTTGGAGCTGAAATATCTTCTAAGTTTATACCACCAAAACTATCTGCAATTGATGAAACAATCTTTACAATCTCATCTGTATCTTTTGTATTAATCTCAATATCCACAGCATCTACATTTGCAAATGTTTTAAAGAGAACCCCTTTACCCTCCATAACAGGTTTACCAGCTAAGTGTCCAATATCTCCAAGACCAAGAACTGCTGTCCCATCACTTATAACTGCTACTAAATTACCCTTATTTGTATAATCATACGCTTTATCTATATCTTTTTCTATCTCAAGGCAGGGATATGCAACTCCCGGACTATATGCCATTGCCAACTCTTTTTCTGTGTTACAAGGCTTTGTTAAAAGTGTTCCTATTTTACCATTTGTATCAAATTCACCTTTTGCCACATGGTAGTTCAATGAATCTTGTCTAAAATCGCTCATAAATGCTCCTCTTTTTTATATTTTTTATAGGAATATTCTATACTTATTGTAATTAATTTGAGAGGTAATTGAGTAAATTAAGGGTAAAAAAATGGTAGTTGTAACTTTTAGTAGTTAAGAGACTATAATAATTTTATTGTTTCAAAATGAAACAGGTAATTAGATAATTAAAAACTCTATTTAAAGTATATTAAAATAATTTTCAGCTATATTTCTTTTCTTAATCATTTTTCATAAGTATTAGTTTATTTATTTCTTTGGCAGCATTTTATACAAAGTAACTTGTCTACAAAAAGTGTCTAGTCCACTGCTGGTCCTTTTTTAATTT
>JALWZK010000295.1 GCA_027002665.1 Campylobacteraceae bacterium
CTATTTAATAGATATAGATAGATAAATCTTCTCATAGGAGGTTAGATAAGACAAAATGTCTTATCTATTAGTGTAAATCTCTCCATTGAGATTGTTTCCAGAGGTATGCTAAAATCGCAAATATGAGGAAGAATCCAAGAACCCAAGGACCAAGTGCCTCTCTTGCCGGTTTACTAGGGTCACCTGTCTCTTCAAGATATGCCATAACTTTCTCTAATCCCTCTCTATTCAATCCTGTTCGAGGCATTGCTGTGCCCGGAAGTTGCGATTGAGGATTTTCAATAAATGTCTCTAAGAAGTGTTCACTTCTTGCTCTATAGATAATAGATAAATCTGGTGGAAGTTTTCCAAGATAGTCAGCGAGAGCATTCTGCTCCTCTGCCACTTTTTGCTCATATTTTAATTTATCTATATCTTGACCAGTCTTAATATTTGACTTAGTCTTAGGAATCTCTCCCAATTGAGTCAATTTACCATATCTATTTGCATGACATCTACCACAAGCTTCAATAAATGCCTCTTTTGGAGTAACCTCACCAGCCTTTTTAGCTTTCAGATATGCAACAACATTTGCAATATCTTGGTCAGCAGATACCATACTCATTACACCGCCCATTGGGTGAGTTGCTGTATCTTTATACTTATGGTCAACATTAGTAGCCATTGCAGGGTTTTTAATCAGTGCAATTAAGAAGTTCTTATCATAAATTGCCCCTGCATGCTCTAAGCTTGGAGGTGTAACACCACCCATATTGGTAGCACCCTCCATGTGACAACCTGCACACATAGCATAGGTAGCTTCACCAGCAACCGGGTCACCCTTTAGAGATGCAATTCTCTTAACATCTGCCCAGAATTTCTTTTTAGCCTCTTTCTTATCCTTAGAAGCCTCTTCTATATCGGCTTTACCATCATATACTAAACCGTGTCCCTCAACATGTTTATGCATTTGAGAGTGAGCAAAAGGCTCAACACCCCAATATAGTATAAGGGTAAAGATTACAACAACTCCCAATATTTTTAACTCTCTATTCATTCTATACCCCTTACAGCTTTTTCTCTAATTTTGTAATAATTGGTAGGAGTATCCAAAGTGCTATAAATATAATAGCCGCAACAAGTCCAATAGTACTCCAAATACCCTCTGGAGGCAATTTACCCATAATTGTCAATACAATCATATCAAGTAACAATACCCAGAACCAAAATTTAAATAGACCTCTTCTACTTGCAGGTGCAACATTTGGACTTCTATCTAAGAATGGAAGTAGGAAAAATATTATCTGTGCAAATCCAAATGCTACAAGTCCCGGGTCAGTTGGGAATGGACGAAGAATTTCATAAGACCATAAAAAATACCACTCAGGATATATGTGAGTTGGAGTCTTTAATCCATTTGCAGGGTCAAAGTTTACAGGGTCCATTGCAAACTCAAAGTGGTAGAATACCAGATAGAAGAAGAATATAAAGTAAACCCCCATCACAAATACATCTTTGCTCAAGAATACAGGATTAAATGGAATAACTTTAGATTCAGCTCTCTTGCCCTCTTTCCATAATCTTGCTGATTCCTCAAAATCTATCTCTTCACCCTCTTGATTATTTACATGTGGGATTCTAAGTGTTCCAAAGTGGAATACAATAGCACCAATAATTACTAATGGAAGTAGAAGCACATGTAACATAAAGAAACGACCGAGGAATGCTTGTCCCGGAATATAGTCTCCTCTAATCCACTCAACTAAACCGTTAGCGTGTAGAGAACCACCAGAGAATAGATTTGTAATAACCATACCAGCCCAATAACTCATCTGTCCCCAAGGTAACATATATCCAGAGAACGCTTCAGCAGAGAAGAGGACAAATAGTAGCATACCAGATAACCAGATAAGCTCTCTTCCTCTCTTATATGAGCCGTAGTAGATACCTGTAAACATGTGAATATAGATAATTAAAAAGACAACAGATGCACCAACACCATGAATGTGTCTCCACAACCAACCATATCCAACCTCTGTCATAATTGTGTAGTTTACACTATCAAAAGCCAATTTCGTATTTGGTTGATAATACATTAATAGAAAGATACCAGAGATTAAAAGAAGCCCAAATGTAGCAGCGAGAACCATACCCATTGCCCATAGGAAATTTATATTTTTTGGTATCCAATACTCAGTTGATAATACTCTCTTGAGAGTATCAATTGCCAATCTATCATTTAACCATTGATGGCTAAACGGTCTTGCATTTTCATCAAAATGTGCCATTTAACTCTCCTTACACCGGCATTGTTACGCCATCAGCTAACATCTTTTTATATTCAGGTCCCTGCTCACCAAGAACTATTTTCGTCCCATCAATTCTAAATGGAGGAATATCTAAACCTCTTGGAGGTGGAGCTTTTGTTACCATTGCAGTAGAGTCATATACGCCACCATGACAGGCACATAAAAAACTCTTATCATCTGAGTTATAACCCGGAATACAACCTAAGTGGGTGCATAATCCAACAGCTACCATATAGTAGTCATTCCCAATTTTAATAAGTCTATCTATCTCTTTAGATTTTTTTGCCTTCTCAACCATCTCTTTAGACTGTTTTAGAACAAAGATAGGTTTACCCCTCCACTTTTCTGTTATAAGGACATTTTCCGGAGCATCTTTTAAATCAATCGTTGTAAAACCGGCAGATTTAACACTCGGAAGAGGGTCCCAAGTTCTTTTCATAGCATATAGAGCAGCGATGCCACCCAAGGCAGTAAAACCACCAAGAGCCATACCCATGAAATCTCTTCTATTACTCATACCTTTCCTTTTAAATTAATTTACTTCCAATTATTACAGATTAATGTTTAAGTTTAACCATAAAATTCATTTATTTATAATTTAAAAAATAATACTTTTGAAATAAAAAGATATTTTGATTTGGCTTTTGATTCACCATTAAACCTATTAAGTGAAGAGGAGAGCATTGAGCATCTTAAAGTTAAATTAGAACAAGCTATTGAGTTACGATTAAGGTCAGATGTTAAAGTTGGTACTTGTCTTAGTGGAGGATTGGATAGCTCTTCAATATCTGCTATTGCTTCAAAAAAATATCATGAGCGTACAGGTAAAAATTTTGTAGCCATTCATGCAAAGTCAATTGAGAAGAAGACAGATGAGAGTCATTTTGCTAGAGAAGTTGCAAATCATTGTAATTTGGATATGATAGAAGTTGAACCACAATTAGATGATATTACTAAGAGTATAGAAGAGGTTGTCTATACACAAGAAGAGCCATTTGGAGGACCATCTATCTTTATGCAGTATTTTGTGATGAAAAAAGCAAGAGAAAATGGTTGTATTGTTATGTTAGATGGACAGGGTGGGGATGAAACTTTATTTGGATATGAGAATTATTATTCTGTATATTTTGCGT
>JALWZK010000296.1:0-381 GCA_027002665.1 Campylobacteraceae bacterium
TCTTTAAATCTATTAGATAGACTATCTTTTAACTCTTGAAAACTATATTTTGTAATATTACTCCCCTTTAAGAGTTTAGGATTGCCATATTTATCATAATACTTAGCAATTTTATGCCCACCTTTTCCCCTCTTTCCATGACATTTACTACAGGGTATCCCTCTGGGACTACTATATAGCATTTTCCCATACTCAAAATCAGATAAAAAACTATCTTTTGTAGCATTATCTTCAGATATAAGGAGAATTGGTAATAAGAGTAGGAGTAGAAGTCTCATATTGGCAATACCTTTTAATAAAAGATTTTTTGATATAATAGCGAAAATTTATTCAAAACGAGAAAATAATGCAAATTATTGATGGAAAATCATTATCTAAGAA
>JALWZK010000296.1:391-3399 GCA_027002665.1 Campylobacteraceae bacterium
ATCTAAGAAGGTTCAATCTGCTGTAAAAGCAGAGGTAGAAAAACTTAAAAGAGAGAAAAATATTGTTCCGGGTCTCGCTGTTATTATTGTTGGTGATGACCCGGCAAGTCACGCCTATGTATCGATGAAAGAGAAGGCATGTAAAGCTGTAGGTTTTTACTCTATTACACATAAAATGCCAGAGAGTATAACTGAAGATGAGATAGTTGAAATTATTACTATGATGAATAATAATCCACATATTCACGGGATTTTAGTTCAACTTCCACTTCCTCCACATATAGATACCAATAAGATATTGGAGGTAATTGACCCCCGAAAAGATGTTGATGGATTTCATGCCTATAATGTAGGGCGAATGGTAACAAATTTGGATAGTTTTGTAGCGTGTACTCCATTGGGAGTTATGAAGATGTTTGATGAGTATAATATTGAGTTGGAGGGGAGAGATGTAGTTGTAGTTGGAGCAAGTAATATTGTTGGAAAACCAATGGCATCACTCCTATTGAATAGAAATGCTACTGTAACTATAACTCATATCTATACTAAAGATTTAGCCTCTCACACTAAAAGAGCTGATATTTTAATAGTCGGTGTTGGAGTTGCCAATTTAATAAAGGAGGATATGGTAAAAGATGGGGCAGTAGTAATTGATATTGGGATTAATAGGTTGGATAATGGCTCTCTCGTTGGAGATGTCGATTTTAAAAATGTAGCTCCGAAGTGTTCATATATAACTCCTGTTCCGGGTGGAGTAGGTCCTATGACTATAGCTATGCTCCTATCAAATACGCTAAAAGCTGCAAAAGAGTTCGGAGAGAGTCTATAATGAAAAATATTTTCAAAAAAATATATAAATTCTCCAACTCTTGGACCGGCACAATTATTATTGTTCTATTTCTTATCTTTTTTGTGCTTCAATCATTTGTAATTCCATCTGGTTCTATGAAGAGGACACTTCTTATAGGTGATTTCCTATTTGCTAAGAAGTTTGTATATGGTATTCCCATTCCAAAACTCCCATGGATAGAGATACCTCTACTACCAGATTTCAATAATAATGGACATCTAATAGAGGGAGATAGACCGAAAAGAGGGGATATTGTTATATTTCTATATCCACACAACCATAAAGTTCACTATGTAAAGAGGTGTGTGGCTATCGGTGGAGATGAGATAATATATCAAGATAAACATCTATATATTCACTTTAAAGAGGGTGACAAATATATCAGGGATAACTATCCAAAGGATAAAATTAAAAGATTTTATGGACAACTATGGGTTGATAATCCATATATGAGTGAGTTTCCGGGTATCCAATATAATCCTAATGGACATGAGAGTATATTTAAACTTCTTATAAAGAGTTATCTATATAGCAAAGATGGTATAGATATGACTCCTATATATGTAAGGGAGTTGGGTGGAGATATATTTAGAGTAAATGGACAACCTGTAAATGCACTATATAAAAAGGTTGAAAAAGATAGATTTTATATGATAGGGGATAATAGAGACAATTCCAACGATAGCCGTTTCTGGGGTTCTATCCCATATAGTTTAATTATTGGTAAACCTTGGTTTATATATTTCTCATGGGATAATGAGAATAAAAAGGTAAGGTGGGATAGAGTAGGAAGATTTGTAAATAGTATTCAATATGAAAAACCGAGATATTAAATGGGAGATAGTATGAGATTTTATATAGCAACCGACCATGCAGGATATGCAGTCAAGGAGTTTACCAAAGATATTGTTCGCTCTTTGGGACATGAAATTATAGATTTGGGTCCAGATAGTGCAGATAGAGTTGATTATCCCGATTTTGGTAAAAAGTGTGCTAAGGCTGTTACCGAAGATAAGGGGAGCTTTGGTATTGTAATCTGTGGAACAGGTATTGGAATCTCCATCTCAGCAAATAAAATTAAAGGAGCAAGAGCTGCACTCTGCCATGATGCCTATACTGCCTCTATGAGTAGGGCTCACAATGATGCTAATATATTAGCTTTTGGAGAGAGAGTTGTCGGAAGAGGTGTTATTGAAACTATAATTAGAGCCTTTTGTGACACCCCTTTTGAGGGTGGGCGACACATAAATAGAGTTAATAAGATAGAATAGAGTAGATTTATCTACTATGTTTACTAAACTCATCAATATAGGCTTTTATTCTTGCCTTCTCTTCCATATCTTCCATCTGACTATTCCACTCTCTTAAGGTATCAAAACTCCAATTCTCAAACTTGTAATCTTTATATTTCTGTTTCCACCTCTCCATAGCCTCATCTTGATTTATATCTTGTGCATCTTTTAAAATTTGAAGCATCTCCAATTGGGGCTTTGTCCCTTCAATTTCTAAGAGAGATTGATTTGCCAACTCTCTATACTCACTATCATCACTATTAGTTACAAGTGCCAACTCAATATTATTTATAACAGCATATTCAAAATTTTGATGAGAACCCCTATCAATATCATCTCTATATTTATCTATTATTTTATCTAAAATCTCCATAGCTACCTCTTTATCATCTTTTGCTACTATATAACTCTTAGCAAATAGAGCATCTGAAACCTTCTCTTTAAACTCATCTCCATATGGAGTAAGCTTTTCAATAATATCATCATAGAGTTCAATAGCCTCTTCACTACTGTCAGTTAAGTATGCTCTTGAAAACTGCACATCGACAACCTCTTTCAGAAGCTCCTTATCTTTTGTATATTTTAACTTATCTATTATCTCATCATAAACCTCAATAATATCATCATTGTTTGTTAATAGAGTTGCCTTAGCATTTTGTGCATTAATATATAATTCTAAAAGCTCTCTATCACTACTATCTTTAAATCTATCTGCTATATCATCATAGATATATATAGCCTCATCTCTATCAAGCAGACTAGCTTTAAACTTCTCTGCTTTAGCATAAAGTTTTAAAAGCTCTACACTATTACTATCTTTAAATTTCTCTATAACAGTATCATAAACTTTAATAGCACTATCACTA
>JALWZK010000297.1 GCA_027002665.1 Campylobacteraceae bacterium
TACCAATAGTGTTAAATAGCTCTTCTAATCTATTGGTTAAAACTTTTAGGCTCTTTTTAGCACTAATATATATTGGAGAGAATTTAGAGATTTTATCTCTATCAAATTTTTGTGGTAAATCGGACTTATTTATAGCAGTAATTATATATTTATTTGAGATATTTTCCAATATATCTATGATTTTTTTATCTTTATTATCATAGAGGGAGCTTCCATCAAATAGAGCAATAATAACATCTGCCTCATCTATTGAACTAATTGACCTTTCAACCCCAATTCTCTCAATCTCATCTCCTGCCTCTCTAATACCTGCTGTATCTATAAGTCTAATAAGGTGAGAGCCTATTCTGACCTGCTCCTCTATTGTATCTCGGGTTGTTCCTGCGATACTGCTTACAATTGCTCGATTATAGTTTAGTAGTCCATTTAGAAGAGAGCTTTTACCCACATTTGGTTTTCCAATAATGGCAACTCTAAAGCCATCAATTAGCCCTTTTCTTCTATAACTGGCTTCTAAGATATTATCTATCTGCCCTATTAGGCTATCTAACTGTTTGGTAATATTTTCTAAAATATCCTCTGGTATATCCTCCTCGGCATAATCTATCATAACTTCAGAGTAGGCAATGGCTCTAAGTAGGGCATCTCTACTTCTATCTATAAACTCTTTTAAATCCCCTTTTAACTGTCTCGCTAAGATTTTAGCCCCATCCACAGATTGTGCCTCTATAAGTTTGGCAATAGCTTCAGCCTTAGTTAAATCTATTTTGCCATTTAGAAATGCCCTCTTTGAAAACTCTCCAGCCTCTGCTAATCTAGCTCCATAAAATATAGCTGTCTCTAAAATCTCTTGAGCTACAATAAACCCGCCATGGCATTGAAACTCAACAATATCTTCACCTGTAAAGCTCTTTGGAGCTTTAAAATAGATGACAATGGCTTGGTCGATGAGAGTATCATCTCGATTGTAGAGTGAGCTAAGATAGACAACTCTTGGCTCTATCTTAGCTTTTTTGGTAATTTTTTTTGCTATATCAAGAGAGAGAGAGCCACTAACTCTAATAATAGAGATAGAGGCTACTCCAGGAGCTGTAGCGATGGCTACTATTGTAGCGGACATATCTAACCTTTTTTAGCACTATTAAAATCATTTATAATTATAAATTTTCTATTATCCTTACCGGTTTTTATAGCTACATACTTATTCGGAAATTTTGCACGAAGTTGCTCTAAGGCAATTTGGACTAAAATGCCATCTAAGGGTTTTGTCTTTCCCCTGCCATTAATCTCGATATGCTCAATAATAGGTTTTAAGTAATTCTCAATCATCGCCTGTTGTGACTGGATAAACTCTGCAATTTCAAGCTTTAAATATAAATCGTATTTAGAGTTTATCCAATTAAATAACATATATGATAGAGCATTATATCTATACCCCTCTTTTCCAATTAGAAGTGCGGCATCTTCTCCATCTATAAATATGTGAGCTATCTTATTAAATACATCAACCTCTACAGTATCAATATCAAAACAGCTTATATCTATTAACTTTTTTATCTTATCTTCTATCTCAATAGCCAAGGCTCGATTTTGAGGAGAGTTCCTATCATCACCAAACTCACTAATATCCTCTTTATTGGTTTCAAAAAAGCTATTTAGAACTTTATCATCCTCTTTTATATCTATACTACTATTACTCTTCTCTGCTACTTTTGAGGTATCCTCTCTATTTGACTCCTCTTTAATCTCCTCCTTTTCATCTATACTCTTTTGACTATTAATTTTTTTAACTGCCACTATAATAGCCGGTTTCTTAAAGAGTCCCATTACACCTGTTGTTGGATATTGGATTATTTCATAATTTATCTCTGTAATTGAGCAGTTAAACTCTTTCGATGCCTTTTTATATGCCTCTTCAAGGGTTTCTGCTTCAATTCTTTTCATAGTCATATTGTAGTTCCCCCTTTTATACTATTTTTTTGTTAATTTTTGAGTTGCTTTATGTTTCTCATAGGCTTCATTGATTATATACTGTTGAGCGATTGTAAATATATTATTTACTAACCAATATAGGACTAAACCTGATGGGAATGTTAAAAAGAATATTGTCATAATTACAGGTAGCCATTGAAAAATCTTCTGTTGCATTGGGTCAGTTACCGAGTTTGGTGTAATTTTCTGTTGAACCCACATAGATACACCCATTAAAATTGGTAATACAAAATATGGGTCTTTTTGAGATAAATCGGTAATCCATAACGCCCAAGATGCACCTTTAAGCTCAACTGCATTTAGAAATACTCTATATAGTGCAAAAAATATTGGGATTTGAAGTAGCATAGGAAGACAACCACCCATTGGATTCGCATCATGCTTTCTATATAACTCCATCATCTTCATATTCATCTTCTGTGCATCATCTTTATATCTCTCTCTTATCTCATTCATCTTAGGTGCTAAATCTTTAAGCTTCTGCATGGACATCATGCCCTTATATGATAGAGGGAATAGTATAAGTTTAATAAAGAGAGTTAAGATAATAATTGACCAACCCCAATTTCCAATAAGTTTATCTATCCAGTGGAGTATTTTAAATAGAGGTTTAGATAGAAATGTAAACCAACCATACTCAATAGCCTCTGTCAATTCCGGCTCAATCGAATATAGAGTATCATAATTTTTAGCCCCTATATATCCATGTATTTTTAAATTTTGTTCACCTTGAACAAATATAAGAGCATTCTCCTCCGGAGTTGTTATATAGGATACATTAATAGGTTTCTCAAAACTATATAGTATAGAGGTGTAGTATCTATCAAATGATGCTGTAAATTTTGCATTGGGAAATGTTGGACTTCCCTCTGCATCTCCATCTTCAATAATCTTAGTTGTTCCATCCGATTTTCTGACCATTGCCCCTTTTACAACCATATATCTACTACGGTCTGCATCTGGTCTCTGACCGGTTGTTATAAAGTAAAGTGCAGGAGATGATAGATTAATATCTAAATCATAATGCCCATCTCTATAGAATGTAATCTTCTTAGATACGGTAACAGAGCTTAATTTTTGTGTTAATATTAAACTCTCTTTCGCTCCATTTAAAACTATCTCTTTTCTATCTGCACTATATGGAGTTTTCAACGCCTCTTGATTTAATTTTTGGTCAGCAAATCTTATCTCTAAGGGTTTAACCCAATTGGGATTAAGTAGCTTTAAGGGTTTACCCTCATATCTATACTTATCCTCTAAGAGTTTAACCTGTGCTACCCTTCCAATATCATCGATAGTATAGATAAACTTATCAGACTTTATAGTTGAGAGTGCATGAAGTTCCGTAATAGGTGCATTGCTGGTAGATGTCTTTGGTAAACTACTTGCAACTGCATTACTATCTACAACCTTTGGTATATCTGCACTCTGCTCAACTACACTGCTACTATTACTACTATTACTATCAATAGCCTTCGGAGGCTTTGGCACAAACATATCAAACAGCACAAATACTGCAAACGAAAGCACTAATGCTAACAGAAGTCTCTTTTGTAAATCTTGTTGTTGTTCCACTATAAATTACCTTTTATTCTTAGCTATTAAGAAATATTATTTAAGCATTAAACTATATTAATTAGTTAAGAACTTTATTTGAAATCGGTAGTTGGATTATATCTAAAAGTGTTTAAAATAATCATTGCTTTATGGCATTTAAACGCTTTAATGCTTTAAAAAATGATTTCTGTAACTTCCCATAATCACTCTTAACTATTAAAGGTTTAGCTACCAATATATAATTGCCCTTTTCTAATTTATTGAGATGATTTATCATGAGAGATTTTAATAGTCGTTTTGCTCTGTTCCTAACAACGGCTTTACCAACTTTTTTACTGGCAACAACGCCAAATTTATAGCCATTATTATTAGATTGATAGAATACTACAAACTCTGAAGTGTGAACACTTTTAGAGTTTTGATAAACTCTATTGAACTCTTTAGTAGTTTTAATACTACTAAAATGTTTTATACGGCTAATCTTTTTCTACCTTTAGCTCTTCTTGCAGAGATGATTTTTCTTCCATTTTTTGTTTTCATTCTGGCTCTAAAACCGTGAGTTCTCTTTCTCGGTGTGTTGTGTGGTTGAAATGTTCTTTTCATAACTGATAATTATCCTTAATAGTATTTTGAGACGAAATTTTATACCAATTTTACTTAATATTAAATTGTTTTTTATAAATATCTTTTAGATTGCCCCTCTCCTTATAACTGAGAATATCACCTATCTCTATAGTAATAGTCTGTTTAATAGTTCTATCTTTTAAAAAATTGGATAGAACCTCATCACTACGAGTTCTAATATATACGGGTAACATTGGCAGTCTATTCTTAATAGCAATTATTCTAAATCCATCTTTAAACTCTAAGAGCGATTTATCGCTTTTGTTTCTTGTCCCTTCTGGAAATATAAAGATGGAGTGACCTTGCTTTACATTGGATTTAATATCTGCGAAAAAGGCTCCCATATTGGAGCTTTCTCTATCTAAAAGAATAGCACCACCATTTCTGACAAATAGTCCAAAAAATGGAGAGTTATATAGCTCCTTTTTAGATATCCACAATCCATAAATATCTGTATCTTTCAGAGCTATTTCAATTACTAAGGGGTCGATAATACCTCTATGGTTAGATAGAAGTATATATTGACCTTTCAGAGGTAGCTTTTCTCTATTTTTAACTTTAACAGAGATATTCAGCCTATTAAACAGGGTTTTCGAGTAGTCTATCCTTAATTTTTTTTTCTCTCTATAACTCTTTGCACCTCTAAGTTTTAATCCGAAAAGATTTGTTAAAAATAGAGAATATATTGCTACCCTTATCTTATGTATTGTTATAATACTGTTTAAATTCATTTTCTACTCTTTTAGCCTCTACTACACCCATCATAGATAGTCTATCTCCAACTATATAGTTATCATCTCTAAGTTCTCTAAATACTTTGAGTGCTTCACTTCTATTGAGAAACATATCGGCATATATTAAACTCTCCATTACATCATTTATGGTCTCATCACTCCCTTTTTTTAAAATAGCCAAAAGAGATACCCTTTTTAATAAATCTAAATCCACAATCAAATTCCTCTAAGTGAACTATTTATCTTCATAGAAGATATAATTTGTTGAATAGTCAGAGAACTCAAAATAGACACGATACTCATCTTTATCCTTTTTACCATTTAGATTTTTATCATTATACCCATAACCATATCTATATGGTCTATCTTTTCCATTATCTGTGCCGGTAGCAGTTGTAAGTTTATCTATATCCAGAAATCTCTTTACCAACTTATCTCCCGCATAAATCTCTAAGATACCATTAGTTCCAGTCCAATTTTGAATAGAACGGCTAAATTTATTTTGTGCCTCTTGAGTGCAACCCATAAATAGTGTCAATGAAGCGGTTAAAAGTAGATATTTTAGTTTCATAAATTACTCCTTTTTTTATAAGTTAAAATATCTTAACAGATTAATTTTGAGTTGGCATATTAAATTTTTGAGTTATCAACTCTCCATCACTGTTAAAATATAGGTAGTATAGTTTATCTTTTACTATAGGTAGCTTAGTTAAGTATCTAAGTGCCAAATTTGCTTGAAATGAAGCTATATGCATAACAATTGGAGCAGTAACCCCTGCCGGTTTATGCTCTCCAATATTAAAGATTTGAAATGAGGCTCTATCAAAAAAGCAGACCTGTCCATTAAATGCCTCTACACTCCCATATATCCATGGGGTATTTCTCTGCTTAGCAAATCTATCTATCTCCTCTCTTGCATGTAGATTATCAGTAGCATCTAAAATAAGGTCATACTTTTTATCTATATTTTGAAACTCATTAAACTCTATAGTATAAGCATGGACTTTTATAAAAGGATTTTTAGATTTTATAATATCTGCTACAACTTCAGATTTATATCTTCCCTCGTCTTCTATAGTAAATGCTATCTGTCTATGAATATTGTGTAGAGAGACTCTATCAAAATCTACTATATTAATCTCTCCTATTCCAGAAGTTCCTAAGGCGTAAGCGAGAGAACAACCAAGTCCTCCAGCACCAATAATTGCTATCTTTTTATCCTGAAGAGAGTTTTGAGTCTCCTCTCCCCAGAGTTGAATCTGTCTTTTAAAATAATCTTCTACTGTTATCATATTGAAAGTTTATCCAAAACATCTAAAAACTAAAATAAATATGTTACAATATTAATAAAAAGGGTATATTATGTATATTTTTATTATTCTATTTATCTTACCATTTTTAATAACTATAAAAGTTTTACAAAATAGTGGTAAAGTTGCTATTGAGACCAGAGCTTTAACAGATAAGGAAGATAAAGAGATTGGCGAAGAGATGATGATACATCAAGCATTGGAAAGAGTTGGAGCAATGCCCTCTCATCACCATAAAGAGGAGCAACTTAAACGAGAGAAGAGTATAAATTTTCATAATCTGTGGCATATTTTAGGTTACTCTATAATAGTTGTAGAGATTTGGTATCTCTATATAGTATTATTTAGATTAATTGATAACTAAGAGTTATATCTTATATCTAATATGATAATATTTCACATCTAAAATATCTAAGGATAGTTAAATGGTTTATATTGATGATATAACAGCTATTGAGGTTATGGATAGTAGAGGTAATCCTACTGTTCAAGCTACAGTAACTTTGAATGATGGAACAACAGCTTCAGCAATAGTTCCAAGTGGTGCCAGCACCGGTAAGAGAGAGGCTTTAGAGCTTCGAGATGGTGGAAGTAGATATATGGGCAAAGGTGTATTAAATGCCTGTGAAAATGTCAATAGTAAACTTGCAGATGAGTTAATTGGAATCTCACCCTTTAATCAAGCGGAGATAGATTTAATTATGAAAGAGCTTGATGGAACAGATAACTACTCAAATCTGGGCGCAAATGCGGTTCTCGGTGTATCTATGGCAGTAGCTCGAGCTGCCTCTAAGAGTCTTAATATGCCACTATATAGATATTTGGGAGGTGTAAATGGTATAACTCTACCTGTTCCAATGTTTAATATTATTAATGGTGGGGAACATGCAAATAACTCTGTCGATTTTCAAGAGTATATGGTTATGCCTATTGGATTTGAAAGCTTTTCGGAAGGGTTGAGAGCAGTTTCAGAAACCTATCAAAACTTAAAGAAGATTATAGATGGTATGGGAGAAAGCACAGCTGTTGGAGATGAGGGTGGATTTGCACCTAACTTAAAAGATAATGAAGAGCCAATTCAGGTTATTATAGAGGCTATTGAGAAGGCTGGATATAGAGTGGGTGAGCAGATTGCAATAGCCTTAGATGTTGCATCATCTGAACTTATTAACGATAATGGAAAATATCTCTTAAAATCTGAAAATAGAGAGTTAAGTAGTGAAGAGTTGGTCGAATATTATGAGACTCTATGTAGTAAATATCCAATCGTATCGATAGAAGATGGACTTAGTGAAGATGATTGGGACGGTTGGAAGATACTAACTGAAAGATTGGGAGATAAAATTCAACTGGTTGGAGATGATATATTTGTAACCAATGTATCTATCTTATCTAAGGGGATTGAGGAGGGTATTGCAAACTCAATTCTGATTAAACCAAATCAGATAGGTTCAGTATCTGAGACTATGCAGACTGTCAGACTTGCTCAGAGAAGTGGATATAGATGTGTTATAAGTCACCGTTCAGGAGAGAGTGAAGATACATTTATTGCAGATTTGGCAGTAGCTCTAAATACAGGGCAGATTAAGACAGGCTCAACCGCAAGAAGTGATAGAATTGCTAAGTATAATCGTCTCTTAAATATTGAAAGAGAGTTAGGGCAGTTTGAATATCTTGGCTCATCAATTTTTAAATAGAGATGATTGATAGTATCACCGATAGATTTGAAGAGATTTTTGGATTATCCATAAAGGTCTTTATAGTTACCTCTACTATTGTTATACTACTGGGTATATATATAGCAAACTTAGTCTATGGAGATAGCTCTCTTCATAGATTAAAGACTCTACGAAGAGAGAAAAATAGAATAAAACAGGAGATATATAGATTAAAAATGGAGAATGCTAAACTCCATAAGCACTATTTAGAGTGGAAAGACGCAAAAGAGTAATAATACCACTTTCAATGCCTCTAATAAATTGATAAGATTATGATAAAATTCCAGTAAATTTATTTTAAGGAATATATATGGAACTATTTGGGACAGATGGAGTTAGAGGTTTAGCAGGGGAGAAGCTTAATGCCTTTATGGTAATGAGATTGGCAATGTCTGCTGGTATTTTTTTTAGAAAAAGGGCAAAAACCAATAAAATTTTGGTTGGAAAAGATACGAGAAGAAGCGGATATATGATAGAGAATGCAATTGTATCTGGACTTACTGCTGTTGGATATAATGTGATTCAAATTGGACCTATGCCAACTCCAGCTATTGCCTTTTTAACTGAAAATATGAGGTGTGACGCAGGTATTATGATTACGGCATCACACAACCCATTTTATGATAATGGAATCAAATTTTTTAATTCTGATGGAGATAAATTGAGCGGAGTTGATGAGAGAGAAATTGAGAGAATATTTAATAATTTTGAAAAAATTGAGTCAAACTTTGCCATAAAAGAGAAAATAGGTCGTTCCAAAAGAATAGATGATGTCATTGGTAGATATATTGTTCTAATTAAGAACTCATTTCCAAGAGAGCTTACCCTTGCAGGATTAAAGATAGTGGTGGATTGTGCGAATGGAGCATCTTATCATGTAGCACCTACCATTTTTGAAGAGTTAGGAGCAGAGGTTATCCCTCTATGTATAAATCCAAATGGTTTTAATATCAATAGTCATTGTGGAGCTATCTATCCAGACTATCTGGCTCAAAAAGTGGTTGAGAAGGGTGCAGATATTGGAATTGCACTTGATGGAGATGCGGATAGAATTGTAGTAGTTGATGAAAAGGGAAAAATTGTCGATGGAGATAAGTTGATTGGTGCCTTAGCGGTATATCTACATAGAGAGGGAAAACTTATAGATAATTATGTTGTGGCTACAATTATGAGTAACCAAGCATTGGAGAAGTATCTAAATAGCCATGGACTTATATTAAAGAGAAGTGATGTCGGAGATAAACATGTGCTTGCACTAATGAAAGATATTGGCTCCAATTTTGGTGGAGAGCAGAGTGGACATATTATATTTTCAGACTATGCTAAAACAGGTGATGGACTACTAACTTCCCTTCAAGTCTTAGCATATATACTATATAGTAATCAAACAGTAAGTGAAGCTTTTAATGTATTTGAACTCTATCCCCAACTTAAAGAGAATATAGAAGTTACAAAAAAACGGGAAATAGATAAGATAGATGGAGTTCAAGAGCTATTTAGAGAGATAGAGAACTTAGGTATCAGACATCTAATTAGATACTCTGGAACTGAAAATTTAATGAGAATCCTATTGGAGGGAAAAGATAAAAATCTATTGGATACTACAATGAGAAAAACTGTAAAATTTTTTAAAGAGGCATTAGTGTAATGATAAGATATATGACAGTTTTTCTCTTGGCTACCGTCGGAACTATAATTATTGACCAGAATATTAAGAGTCTATTTGTAGATGGTCTCTACCACTTAGAGACATCTTGTATAGATTTAGAGTTGCACTATAATAGGGGGGTAGCCTTCTCTATGTTCTCTTTTCTTGGAGACTATTTAAAATGGATACAGTTGGCACTGATTATTGCTATTATTGGTTTTGTAATATATGAGAAGTATATAGAAAAATACCCGTTTGCAATAGGTTTAATTATTGGAGGTGCTATTAGCAATCTATATGACAGATTTATACAAAATGGTGTAGTTGATTATGTCGCATGGCACTGCGGATTTAATTTTGCCGTTTTTAACTATGCTGATGTAATGATAGACCTCGGTGTAGCTATTATTTTAATAACCTCTATATATCATAATAAAAAAGTTTTTAGGTCGGAATAAATCTATTTGACCTAAAACAACTATTTTCCTTTTAGCTTTTTTATACTATTTAATGCAATTATTTTCATTTTTCTACTATATAATTGACGATATATAATAGATGATATTTTTGATTTTTGCTTAAATCTATTATATGAATTGTTATAGAGTTTAACTAATTCAGCACTCTTTAACATAATATTATTTAGTCTGCTAATTGCTACCTCTTTTTCATCTTTATTAATTAATTTTTTATCAATTAATTTTATCTCTTTATCCCAAAGCTTTTGAATCTCCTCTATTTTGCTTTTAAAAATTGGTAATTTTGTGCCTTTTAAATTTAAACTTTCATTACCATTTAATAATCCAGATAGGACTCTCTTAAATCTATTTTGATAGGCAGTTAGTAATTCTCTATCTATCTTATCTTGCTCCAAGATTCTATTTATATCGATAATAATCTCTTGCTGTTTTTGAGCCAATTTCATGTCATTTAGCAATCGATAGTTATCTGTCAATGCGTAATCATCACTATATGCGAATGTAATTAATGTTAATGCTACTGTTGTAATTTTTACTACTCTTTTCATTTTGTTCTATTTCCCTTCTATATTTTTTATTTATATGAAAAATTGTAACATTCAATTTGGTAGTAATAATGAAAAAATTTAGATATAATCTAATTTAGATTTAAAATGTGTATAGATACTATTCAATATAATTTATATATATTTAAAAAAGTTTTATCTTAAATTAAAGTTAATAAAAGAGAGTATGTTGCGTTCTTTAAAACTATTATATATAGAAGATGATAAAGATATTCAAGAGATATATTTAAATCTTTTAACAGAGTTGGTAGATAATATCTATTGTGCAAATGATGGAGAAGAGGGTTATGCGCAATATTTAAAATATAAACCCGATATTATTCTACTTGATATTAATATGCCTAAGATTGATGGATTAACTTTGGCTAAAAAAATTAGATTGATTGATAGAGATGTAAAAATAATTATTACAACCGCCTATGGAGAGCAGGATAAACTACTTCAAGCGATAGAGCTGTATCTTATAAAATATATTAT
>JALWZK010000298.1 GCA_027002665.1 Campylobacteraceae bacterium
AAAAAACGCTAAAATATTTTAAAGATACCTATAATGTTGTAAAAAATGCGGCTGCAGAGGGTAAGACAATTATTTTTGTTGGAACTAAAAAACAGGCGAGAAATGCTATTAAGGAGCATGCAGAGAGATGCGGTATGCCCTATGTATCTACCAGATGGTTAGGTGGAATGTTAACAAACTATCCAACAATGAAGAAATCTATTAGAAAACTTGAAATCATTGAGCAGATGGAGGAGAGTGGACAGTTAGACCTTTTAACAAAAAAAGAGGCTCTAATGCTAATCAGAAAAAAGGAAAAATTGAGTTCATATCTTGAAGGTTTTAGATATATGAAAGAGTTGCCGGATATGATGTTTGTGGTAGATGCAGTTAAAGAGCATATTGCAGTTAAAGAGGCGAGAAGAATGGGCATGAAGGTTATTGCACCATTGGATACAAACTGTGACCCAGATGTTGTTGATTATCCAATTCCAGGAAATGATGATGCTATCCGTTCAATAAATCTATTCTGTAAAGAGATAGCAGAGGCAATTATTGAGGGAAAAGCTGAAATGGCTGAAGCTGAAGGTAAAGATGTGACTGAAGCTCCATCTGCCGATGCTGAATTTGCAAAGAAGATGATGGAAGCAGAGGCGGAGATAACCAAAGAGATGGAAGAGATTGTTGCTGAAGCAGAAGATAAGAAAGAGGAAGATAAAAAAGAGGAACCGAAAGAAGAGAAAAAAACAGAAGAGGTAAAGGCATAACTTATGGCAAAATTTGGACCAAAAGATATTAAAAGATTGAGAGAGACCACAAATGCTGGTATGATGGATTGTAAAAAGGCATTGAAAGAGTCAGATGGAGATTTTGATAAAGCTATTGCTTGGCTTAGAGAAAAAGGCTTAGGTGCAGCCGCTAAGAAGGCTAATAAGGTAGCTGCTGAAGGTGTTATCTCTGTAAAAGTTGGAGATAATAAGGCTGTTATTATCGAAGTCAATTCTCAAACGGACTTTGTTGCACAGAACGATGTTTTCAAAGAGATGGTTAAGACAATTACAGAGCATGCCTACAATAATAATCTAAAAAATGCGGAGGAGATTAACTCTTCAGAGATTAATGGACAACTTTTTAGTGAGTATATATCTCTTCAAATTGCTAAGATTGGGGAAAATCTTGTAGTCCGAAGAGCTGGAATGATAACCTCAGATGATAAGAAATTTGTAATCAATGGATATTTACATGCAAATAGTAGAGTTGGAGTGCTACTTGGTGCAAAATGTGAAGATGAAGCTATTGTCGATAAGGTAAAAGCTGAACTTAAAAACATTGCAATGCATGCGGCTGCTATGAGTCCATCTACTCTATCCTATAGAGATTTTGATGCTGAATTTATAGAGAGTGAAACAAAGGGTAGAATAGAGAAGATAAAAAAGGAGAATGAAGAGTTAAAGAGATTGGGGAAACCTCTTAAAAATGTGCCGGAGTTTGTGAGCAGACAGCAATTAACCGATGAGGTGATTGAGAAGGCGAAAGAGAGAATTAAAGCAGAGCTTAAGGCTGAAGGAAAACCTGAAAAGATTTGGGATAGAATTTTACCGGGCAAATTGGCAAGATATATCTCTGATAATACTCTACTTGACCAAGAGTTGGCTCTACTTGACCAAAAATATGTAATGGACGATAGTATGAGTGTTGGAGACTATTTTAAAAAAGTCTCTAAGGGTAAAGCTGAAATTACCGAGTTCATTAGACTTGAAGTTGGTGAAGGAATAGAGGTTAAAGAGGAAGATTTTGCTGCTGAAGTTGCAAAACAGATGGCATAATCTATTGAGAATAGATTAAATCTATTCTCACTAAATCAATTAAAAGGATATAGTGTGTCCACCCCCATATTACAAGCCTTCAATATCTCACATGGATTTGATTATCAACTATTTTCAAATATAGATTTTGAGCTAAATCTACATGAGTCTAAAGCTATACTTGGGAGAAGTGGCTTAGGAAAATCGACCTTATTGCATATTTTATCAACTTTTATAAAACCAAACAGTGGAGATGTTAAACTATTTAATAAAAATATCTACTCATTAGATGAGAATGAGATAGAGAAGATTAGAAGATATGATTTAGGGATTATATTTCAAGCACACTATCTATTTAAGGGTATGACCGCCTTAGAGAATTTAGAAATTGCTACTATATTAGCGGAGACAGATATAGATAACTCTCTTATAGAGCAGTTGGAAATATCAAATAACATGCACCAGAAGATAGGGGATTTATCGGGTGGACAGCAACAGCGAGTCTCTATTGCAAGAGTTTTAAGTAAAAAACCCAAAATTATATTTGCAGATGAACCAACAGGAAATCTTGACAGAGAGACAGCAGAACTTGTTATTAGAGTTCTATTGGACTATATTCACAACAATAACGCAAGTATGGTATTGGTTACACATGATGAGAGTATGGCTAAATTTTGTAATAAACGGTATCTACTTAGAAATCAGAAATTAGAGGAATTTAGGTGAAATCTCTTAACATAGTTTTACCTCTCCAATTTTCATTTTATAGATTTTATCTTTATACTCTTTAATTAGTCTATCTATCCACTCACTGGGTTCATTTAACGGCTCATCAGATAGTTTAAATGTTCCATAGTGCATTGGGATAAATATATCCGCATTTAAATCTAAAGATGCTCTCATTGCCTCCTTAGGATTTAAATGGTTATATTTCATAATATTAGAAGGATTATATGCTCCTATTGGCAATAGAGCATAATCTATGTTGTATCTACTACCAATCTCCTTAAAATGGGTATCGTAGCCTGTATCTCCAGCAAAATATATGGTTTTACTTTTAGAACTTAAGATAGCACCTCCCCATAATGCTCTATTTATATCAAATAGTCCTCTTCTGCTCCAGTGTTTAGCAGGAACTAAAGATAGTTTAACCTCATCTGATAAGTTAAAACTATCATACCAATTTAATTCAAAAGATATTAGATTTTTATCTATTCTATATAGATATTTATTAAATCCTAAAGGAACAATAAAAGTTGCTTTTTTATGGAGCAATTTTTTAATACTCTTTGTATCAAAATGGTCATAGTGTGTATGTGATATAAAAATATAATTAATATCTCCCAATAGCTCTAAGTTATAAGGAGCAGGAGAATACCTTTTATAAAAAGGAATATCTTTAAATATAGGGTCAAATAGAACTCTTATTCCGTCTAATTGAATTAAAAATGATGCATGTCCTAACCAACATATAAAATCATCTCTGGTATCTAATAGTGTAGAGTTATCAACTAACTCCAAAGATGAAATCTCTCTCACTATATTTCTCTTTTTTAAAAGTTGCCACTTCAATAT
>JALWZK010000299.1 GCA_027002665.1 Campylobacteraceae bacterium
TATTTTTTAATTAATTTTCGATTATTTTATATTAGTATGTGTTATTTGAAGTTGTTTTTACTATCTTGGAGAGGGAAACAGAGCAATTTTTTATAATATCTGGTTTAGAAATTTTAATATATAGTGAAGTAATTTCAGGATATAGAGAAATTAAGCTTGAAGCTATGCTATCTATAGCCTCTTCTATAAGTCCATACCTATTTTTATAAAAAAGCTCTTCAACCTCTTTTATAATTATAGAGTAGTCAATAAAGGATTTGTCTCTATAGTTATAGATAATCTCCATATTGACTATAACTCTCTGCTTAGATACTCTCTCAGACTCTAAAATCCCAATAATGGTATTTATAACTAAATCCTCGATATGTATCTTATACAACCTTAGATTCCTCTCTCTTAAATAGTCTAATAATATTTGGGATATGTTTATAGAATATAATAAATGCAACTATCCAGATTGGGGCGTGTGTATGGATAACTGGAATATCAGGGTGAATTATATAAGATGAGATAATAAAAGCACTTAAACCTATAAGAGAGGATAGAGATGAGACCTTCAAAACTCTACCCGATATAAACCATATTAAAATAGCAATGGTAGCCTCAACTGGCAACATAAATAGGAGGACTCCAAATCCGGTAGCCACCCCCTTCCCACCTTCAAATCCCAAAAATGGGCTAAAACAGTGTCCAATTACACTTAGAACAGCCATTGTCCATAAAACATTATCATCTGCACCCAAAAGTTTTGCAATGGATAGAACCACTATACCCTTAGATATATCTAATATAAATGTAGCAATAGTCAATTTTTTTGCCATATCAGGAGCTTTCTCTTTTAATACCCTTAGAACATTTGTGGTCCCAATATTTCCACTCCCCTCCTTTCTAATATCTACTCCAGTAAATACCTTTGCCAATATAAATCCAAATGGGATTCCCGCTATAATATATGCAGTTAGATATAATATTATATTTATATTCATAACTCCCCCTATTTATCTTCAATAATCTTATCTGCCTCTTGGAACACCTTATCTATATTATTGTGTATCCATCTTTTATCCATCCACTCCTCTGGTCTAACCTCAATTCCCTGAACCAATACACCAAAATGGAGATGGTCACCCAGAGCCAATCCTGTCATACCGGTCTTCGCAATAGGTGTCCCTGCTTCAATCTCTTGGTCCTGTTGGACAAGAATTGTTGAGCAGTGTCCATATATAGTATATAGTCCCATTCCATGATAAATCATAGGCATATTTCCATATATTCCATTATTCTCTGTAAATACAACTTTACCGGGATTAGAGCTTATAATTGTTGCCATCTTTGTACTCGCTAAGTCAAGCCCTACATGGTAGGATTGAGAGACCTCATTACTTTTATCTTTATAGTAGTAGTGTCTATGGTCCCCATAACTTGCAACCTTTTTACCATTTCTGAGAGGATAAAATGGTTTAATATGCCACTCTTCAACCATAGTTTGAGGTATCTTTGATGCCAATTTATGTATCAGCTCCTCATTTGCCCTTCTCATATCCTCATTAATCGCTTTCAGTTTTGCAATTCTATCCTCTATTAAAGCATATTGTGGATTACTCTCTGCTAAGTCTGAAATTTTCCCATCTATAAATTTATCTGTAGCCTTTATCCATGAGGTTTTATATTTTCTTGAGACAATATAGAATGGAATATTTACAACTCTCCTATTTCCTGCCATATCTTCTGCTACAACCTTAGCTGAAAAGTGGTCTTGATTGAATGGCCATGCTATAAGTGAAGCGTAGTAGCCCTCCTGCTTATATGGAATAACTCTAAACTTTTTATTTCCCTCTTTTAGATAAAAATCTTTTAAATTGTCATCTTTAACCTGAAAAACAACCAGTGCAGAGCCACCTTGAGTAATAGAGTAGGAGTTGGAGAGAATATTTACATCCGGTCTATGGTAGTCAATATTTACAATAATATTTTTAACTGTCTTATTTCCTCTAAAAAATCCCCATTTACTTCTATCTCTTGCAGTTATAGTGATTTTAAACTGTGTAGCCTTAGAGTTTAACATAACTCCATTAATAGCTTTATTAGGATACTTTACCTTAATAACCTTCTCTTTTACATTTGGCTCTAAGATTAACTCATCGGCTATGACTACACTATTTTTCCCATCACTCATCTCCACCTTATACGATTTAAGTGCCATATTATCAGATATAGTTATTAAGAGTGGGTCCCTCCTATTCCAATATATATTATCTTTAGTTTTAATAATAGGGTCCTCTCTCTCAAATGTGGGAGATGTAAAGATATATGCACCTACCCCTATCAATAGACCCAATATTACAATCCATGCACTCTTAGAACTTTTTCTTCTTTTATAACTACTTCTATATCTCATTTTAATATTTCCAATCCCTTCATAATTTTTAGTGTAATAATATCTGATGATATATCAAAAAAATCTTTAATATTAAAGATTTTCTATTCTCATTGATAAATCTATCCAATTTGCCTGATGTATTAACGAGCCTGAGGATATTGCATCAACTCCACTCTCTGCCATCTCCTCAATATTATCTAACGATATATTTCCACTCGCCTCTAAGAGTATATGGGGATAGTTTTTATCTCTAAACTCAACAACCTCTCTTATCTCATCTATACTCATATTGTCGCACATAATAATATCTGCCCCAACTCTCATAGCCTCCTTTGCCATATCTAAACTTTCACACTCAATCTCAACTTTTGAGGTAAATGGAATTTTCCTTCTAACCTCCTCCATAAACTCATCTAAGTTATCTATGGTCTTTATGTGTGTATCTTTTAACATTAAACAGTCATCTAATCCCATTCTATGGTTAATTCCACCACCACATCTAACAGCATACTTTTCAAACTCTCTAAGCAGAGGTCGTGTTTTCCTCGTATCAAGTAGTTTTACACCATATCTATCCACCTTTTTTACAAATTTATTGGTTAAGGTTGCAATGGAAGATGCGTGTAGAGCTATATTTAAGATGGAGCGTTCCAGAGATAGTATCTTTTTAGACTCTCCATATATATATAGTAATCTCTCTCCAATTTCAAAACTACTTCCATCTTCAACTAACCACTCCAAATCTAAATTATAGATATTTGCCAAGGTGGAGATATACTCTCTACCGGCAAAAATACCTCTACTCTTTGTCAAAATATATGCCTTAACATCTTTTGAACTGCTAATCCTACTAAAAAGGTCACCTCTGCCTATATCTTCAGCAACTACAGCTTCTATAAATTTCTCTTTTAACATTAAAATTTCTCTTCCTTAATAATAATTGATGTATTGTAGCA
>JALWZK010000300.1 GCA_027002665.1 Campylobacteraceae bacterium
AGTATAGATAGAACAGGAGATTATCAAATAATTGCATATATAGATAAAAAAGAGATAGGCTCTGCATTCTTCAGGGTAGAGGCTTTTAGACCCCCAAAGATTGAAAACCATATCAAAATTCTTAAAGATAATTATCTAAATGGGGAGTTAATAGAGGCAAATATTAGCTCCAACTATCTATTTGGAACTCCATCATCGGGGCTTAGTGGAAAGGTAACTTTAAGAGCAACTCCAATAGATTTTATACTAACTCAATATAGTGGTTACTCATTTACCAATAGAAACTTAGAGGAGGAGAGTGCCACTATTAACTATATAGATTATAGTGAAGATATTAGATTGGATAGTAATGGAGAGTTAAATATTGCCATTCCAATTAATATTAAGAGAAGAATCCCATCAATACTTAAAGGGACTATCGGGGTGACTATTATGGACGATAATCAACCTGTATCGACATATAAGACGGTAAAGATATTTCCATATAGAGATATGGTCGGTATTAGATTGGATAATAGCCATCTGAAAATGGGGGATAGATTAGATGGGAGTGTAATAGTTATTAATCCATTAACAGGAGAGCCTATTGGTAATAGGGATTTATATATCACTATTAAAAAGATAGATTGGCACTACAGTTATAGCAATGGAAATAGCCATTGGGAGAAAGAGAGTCGAGTAGTAGATAGTTTTAGTATAAAATCAAATAGCGCTTTCTCAAGAGTAATAAATCAGAGTGGAGATTATACCATTGAGGTTATTGACCCATTAAGTGGTCATAGTAGTAGTAGCACATTTGATATTTGGTGGGATAACTATAGTAATATATCTCCAAAAGATAATCTAAAATCTGTAGAGATAGAGTTTGAGGATAAACTATATAAACAGGGAGATGTAATCCTCACTAAGATTAAATCTCCAATTCTAAATGGGGAGTTACTCTTAAGCTTGGAAGATGATAGAGTAGAGGGGTATAAATTAATTCATATAGAGAAGGGTGTAGCTGAAGTTGAGATGCCAATTCTATTTGATATTAAAAAGGGTGCATATCTACATGCAACTGTATATCGAGCAAGTGATACCCCATCTAAGCTTATTCCATTTAGAGCTATTGGATATAGATATATAAAACCTGATAACTCATCTCATAAGATAGCCGTAAAAATTCAAGCTCCAAAAGAGACCAAATCAAAAAGGGTAGTTCAATTAAATATATTGACCGATAAAAGGGCTAAAATATTGGTAAGTGTAGTAGATAGGGGAATACTTCAATTAGTAAACCAAAAAGCCCCTAAGATATTTGAGTTTTTCAATAGAGAGTCAGATAAGCAGATAGCATATTATGACCTATATGACCAACTTATGGCATATCTGACAGAGGGCAGACTCATAGATTTTGGAGCTGGGGATATGATTACAATAAATAGAAAAAAACATCTTCCACCAGATTTGGCAAAAAGAGTTAAACCCTTTATGGTCTGGAGTGGAATTATTGAGGCAAATGGGAATACCACAACTATAGGTATTAAGATACCTGAATTTAATGGAAGGGCATCTATTGTTGCTATTGCCGTAAATGAGGATAGTATTGGAGTTGCCTCTAAGGATATGGTTGTTAAAGATGATTTTATGATAAAACCTTCATATCCGTTATATCTTCTAAAGGGGGATAATGTAAAAGTTCCTATAAGACTCTTTAATACAACTCGACAGGATAGAAATATAACTCTAAACTATACAACCACTAAGAATATAGAGTTTAATATTCAAGATAGAAATATAACCGTTCCATCAAATAGCTCAATTTTAATAGAGGCTACTCTAAAAGCTACAGAGGAGGGAAAAGCTCAAATCACCATTAAAGGCGGTGGGGCTTCAAATAGTGTAGAGCTACCAATATATAACCCTTATACACTAAGCACCAAAACATTTAAAGGTATTACTAATAAAAAGGTAAGCTTTACTGTTCCGAAAGAGTATATGGGAGCAGAGGCATATATCTATCTATCCGATAATCTTATTGGAGTATTGGCAAATGATTTAAAATTTTTAATCGGATACCCCTATGGGTGTGCAGAGCAGATTTCATCTAAGATTCTGGCAATGCACTATGCTAAACCATTTTTAAAGGATAATGCTCTTATATCCGATAGTAAAAACTTTATACGACAGGGTGTTAAGAGATTAATTAGTATGCAAAATAGTTATGGGGAGTTTAGATATTGGCAAGGGGAAAATAGTATAAATCCTTATGCATCACTCTATGCTTCAGAGACTCTCTTAGAGTTATATAGAGATGGTGTATGGGTTGATAGAGATACCATAGATAAAATCATTAAAGCACTAAAATCTATTATTCTAAAAAATGATTATTATAATGGAGCCTATACCAATTTTCATAGGGTCTATGCAGGATATATTCTGGCTAAGAGTGGAGAGTTAAATGAGGGTATGGCAAATATGTTATATCAAAAAGGCTTCTATAGAGACCACTTCTTATCTAAGTATTATATGTCTGCTATATTAAAGATGCAAGGAAGAGAGGAAGAGGCTAAAAAGGTATATGATAGTGTTGGTTATAGCCTATCCTCTTATCTAAAGAGTAGATACTCAAAATATAGTGGAAATTTTGAGTCAAATATAAGAGATATGCTTATTCATTTTATTATTAAAACCAAATATTTTAAAAAAGATATAAAAGATATAACCACAATTCAAAAATCATTTAATGAGCTATACTCAACTCAAGAGAAGGCATTAGCTCTAAAAGCTGTAAGTATCTATCTTGGAAAACCTAAGAGTAGTAAAATTGATGTTACTCTAAATATTAACGGCAAAGATAGAAACTATACCAAACCAACAGTAGTAGAGATTGAGAAGGTAAAATCCAATAGGATAACTTTAACTCCAAACTCCAATGCCTTAGCCTATACCATTGAGTTGGTTAAATATCTGCCTAAGAGGATAAAAAATAGAATAAAAAGGGGAGAGAAGTTAGGAATAGAGAGAGAGTTTATTGATGAGCATAATAGAACTATCAATCTAAAAAATATTCTTATAGGGGATAAGATATACTCTAAAGTCATAATCTCAAATTATGAAAAGATAGATAGTGTTGTGGTAAATCAGAGAGTTCCAGCATGTTTAACTATTATAAATAATAATATAAATTCAAATATAAGATTCCAAGATATAAATATTAATAGGGAGTATAGAGATATTAGAGATGATAGAGTCTTAGATTTTATAGATTTACCGAGAAAACAGATATATGATAAGAGGAGTAAAAGATATGTATTTAAAGAGAATAGAGGGGTAATTTTTACTC
>JALWZK010000301.1 GCA_027002665.1 Campylobacteraceae bacterium
GATATAGCTAAAAAAATAACAGATAATATTTTAGTAATTACAGATAGTGAAGAGATTAGTCTAATTTGTAAAAGAAATGGTGTTAAATTTTATAAAGATAGTAAGTTAAAGATAGATTCAGATAATATCATTGAAACAGTTACAAAGATTGTAAATGAAGATTGTGATATTTTAGTATATAGAGCTAATGCACCATTAATAGATGAGAAGATTTTAATTTCAGCATATAATAGATTTTTGCAAAATAAAAGTAGTATAATAGTATCGGTAAAAAAATTGGATAAACAGCTACTAAAGCAGACAAAATCTCTAACTTTTGTTAAAGATAGTGATTTATATTTTAAAGAGTTAAAAGCCTTTTTAATCTTTAATAGAGATAGCAAAAATTACTATCCCTATATTATTGATGAGGAGAACTCTATAGAGATTGAATCGTATCAAGATTGGTGGATTTGTGAAAAGCTATTACAGAGAAAGAGGATAGTTTTTAATGTGATAGGCTCCTTAGAGATTGGTATGGGACATATTTACCACTCACTTGCACTTGCACATGAGATAATAGACCATGAGGTAATTTTTGTATGTGATGCAAAATATGAGATAGCAGTGGAAAAGATAGCATCAATGGATTATAAAGTTATATCTACAAGAGATGTAACTCAAACTATAATTGATTTAAAACCAGATTTAGTAATAAATGATATTTTAAATACTTCAATAGATTATATTAAAATCTTAAAAGAAAACAATATAAGAGTTGTCAATTTTGAAGATTTGGGTGATGGTGCAAAAGAGGCCGATTTGGTAATAAATGAGTTATACGATAAGCCACAGATAGAGGGCAAAAATTTTCTATGGGGATATAGATATCTGGCTTTGAGAGATGAGTTTGAAGAGGCGATACCCCATGAGTTTGAAGATAGAGTTACCTCCGTATTAGTAACTTTTGGTGGAACAGACCAAAACAATCTCACCCTTATAACTTTAGAATCAATTATAGATATGGCAGAGGAGTATAATATTAAGATATATATAGTTTGTGGTAGTGGGTATCTATTTAAAGATGAGTTAATCCAATTTTTAGAAGAGCATAGATATAAGAATATTGAGCTAACCTTTGCAGTTGGAGTTATTTCACAAATTATGGAGCAGACACAAATTGCATTTTCATCAAACGGTAGAACTGTATATGAACTTGCCCATATGCACATTCCATCTGTAATTATATCGCACCATGAGAGGGAAAATACCCATAGTTTTGCCTCTCTGGAGAATGGCTTTATAAATCTTGGAGTTTATAATAAAGATAGTAGTCCAAAATTAATTCAAAAGAGTTTTGAAAAATTAATTATGGATAGCGATTATCGTAAACTTCTATTTTTAAATATAAAAAAATATAATTTTAATAATAATAAAAAAAATATAGTTAAAAAAATATTGGAGTTATTGTGAGTAAAACTATAGCCATAATACAAGCTCGGCTTGGCTCCACAAGATTACCATATAAGATGATGTTATCTCTTCATGGTAAACCTATTATAGAGTGGGTAGTCAAAAGAGTTCAAAAATCCAAACTGTTAGATGGGGTAGTTGTTGCTATTCCAGATAATTCAAAAGATGATATATTGGAATATTATTTAAAGCGATTAAATGTAGAAGTTTTTAGAGGTAGTGAAGATGATGTTCTATCCAGATTTTACTTTGTGGCAAAAGAGTATAAGGCTACAGATATAGTTAGAGTCTGTGCTGATAATCCTTTGATAGATGGTTTAGAGATAGATAACTTAATAGATTTTTATAAAAAAAACTCTTGTGATTATGCCTATAACCATATACCCAAAAATAATAGCTATCCAGATGGATTAGGGGCAGAGATTACATCTTTTAAGATTTTAGAATATATGTGGCATAATGCAAAGGATAAAAAATATAGAGAACACTCTATGTCCTATATTACTGATAATTCAGATAGGTTTAAAATAAAAACTTTTAATCCCAAAAAAGAGCTACAATATCCAGATATAAAGCTTGATGTCGATACATTTGATGACTACTATAAACTTGCATTAAAGCCTATCGATATAGATATGAGTGGAGAAGAGATTATAAAAATTTTTAAAGGTGCAAAATGAAAATCTTAGATATATTTGAAAGTTTTGATTGTTGTGATTACTCAATTAAAGAGCCATATATTATAGCTGAGATTGGTGTAAATCATGAAGGTAGTATGGAATTGGCTAAGAGACTTTGTGATGAAGCCAAAGAGGGTGGGGCAGATGCTGTTAAATTCCAAACTTATAAGGCTGAAACATTGGCTTCTAAAGACTCTCCGGCCTATTGGGATACCTCAAAAGAGCCTACAACTAGCCAATATGAGCTATTTAAAAAACATGATAGTTTTTGGTGTGAAGAGATGAGAGAGCTAAAAGAGTATTGTGATAAGATTGATATAGAGTTTCTAAGCACCCCCTTTGATATTGAGAGTGCAAACTTTTTAAATGATTTAATGGAAGTATTTAAAATATCTTCTTCAGATTTAACCAATAAACCATTTATAGAGTATATTTGCAAGTTTAATAAACCTATTATTCTCTCAACAGGTGCAAGTCATCTATATGAAATTCAAGAGGCAGTAAGTTGGATAGAGAAATATAATAATCCATTAGCACTCCTTCACTGTGTATTAAACTATCCAACACCAGATAGCAATGCAAATCTTGGAATGATTTTAGGATTAAAGAGAGCTTTTCCAGATAAAATTATAGGTTATAGCGACCACACTCTACCAAAAGATATGAAAGTTTTAGAGATAGCTACAATTCTTGGTAGCACTATAATAGAAAAGCACTTTACACACAATAAGACACTTTCAGGAAATGACCACTACCACGCAATGGATAAAGAGGATTTAAAACTATTTAGAGAAAATCTAAAGAGAAGTTTTGAGATACTTGGAAGCTTTAAAGTTGAAGCACTTGTAGATGAAGAACCTGCAAGAGCTAATGCACGAAGAAGTCTAATAGCTAAGAGATTTATCCCAAAAGGTAAAACTATAGAGGCAGAAGATTTAACTTTTAAGAGACCAGCTTATGGAATTAGTCCTAAGTTTATAGATGAGGTTATAGGGAAAAGAGCGATAAAAGATATAGAGGAAGATAGTCTATTGAAGTGGAGTATTCTAGATTAATGAATCTAATAATTTTAGATTTGGTATCACCCAATTTTAATGAATTGGATAACTATTTTTTTAAAAAAGATACAAAAATATTAGCATTAACTCCAAGTGCATTCTATTTTTTAGAGTTAAATAG
>JALWZK010000302.1 GCA_027002665.1 Campylobacteraceae bacterium
AAGTCCACAATGCTCAAAAAGATAATATATATGCTCTACAAAAGATTTTTTCTCTTGTATCTCTTCCTATATCTTGCTTAAAAAGCATATATAACAAAAAATTAGATAAAATCCCAATTAATAATATAAATTAGGATTTAATTCATGGGTTTAGATATTAAAACTTTAGTCAAAAAGTATGATACACCTCTATATCTATATGATTTTAATAGAGTTGAAAAGCAATATAGTAGTTTAAAAGAGGCCTTCAGTGGAAAAAAATCGCTAATAGCTTACGCTGTTAAGGCAAATTCAAATCTATCTCTACTTAAATATCTTGCAAAGCTTGGGAGTGGAGCTGACTGCGTAAGTATTGGAGAGGTTAAGAGAGCTTTAAAAGCTGGAATTAAAAAGTATAAGATTATATTTTCAGGTGTTGGAAAAAGGGATAGTGAGATAAGAGAGGCATTGGAGAGAGATATTCTACTTATCAATTTAGAGAGTGAAGCTGAGATGGAGCGAGTTGAGATAATAGCAAAGGAGTTAGGAGTCGAAGCTAGGATATCAATTAGAGTCAATCCAAATGTCGATGCTCAAACTCACCCATATATCTCAACAGGGTTACGGGAAAATAAGTTTGGAGTTGATTTAGATGTAGCCAAACAGATGTATATCTATGCAAAAAAATCTGAAAATTTAAATCCCATAGGGATACATTTTCATATCGGCTCACAACTTATAGAGTTATCTCCAATTAAAGAGGCGTGTGAGATTGTGGCAGATTTAGTTCGCTCATTAGAAGCTATCGACATTGATATTAGATTTTTTGATGTTGGTGGAGGATTGGGAGTAGTCTATAATAATGAGACTCCAATAAATCCGACAGATTACGCATTAACTATTATAAGAGCTATTAAAGGTTTAGATTTAACTATTGTAATGGAGCCGGGTAGATACTTAATGGCAAACTCCGGAATTTTCTTAACAAAAGTTCTATATGAGAAGAGGAATGGAGATAAGAGGTTTGTAATTGTAGATGGTGCTATGAATGACCTCTTGAGACCAAGTCTATATAGTGCCTATCATAAGATAGAGGCTCTTCAAAAAGATGGAGAGAAGAGTCCAGCCGATGTGGTAGGACCTGTGTGTGAGAGTGGCGATTTTCTTGGGAAAGATGTTCCACTTCCACCACTTGACCATGGAGATATTCTAATAGTTCATAGTGCAGGAGCTTATGGTTTTACAATGTCCAGCAACTATAATAGTAGAGATAGGGTGGCAGAGGTTGCAATATATAATGGTAAAGATTATTTAATTAGAAAACGAGAATCTTTTAGTGACCAGATAAGATTGGAAGAGAGTTGTGATTCAACTTGGATAGATTAGAAGGATAAATTATGACATTAGATGAGTTAAGAGATGAAATTGATAAGATAGACAATAGACTATTGGAACTCTATAATCAAAGAATGGAGTTTGTCCATAAGGTGGGAGAGTTAAAGAGGACAACAGGCACACCAATATATAGACCAGAGAGAGAACTCGCCATTTTAACTCGTCTTAAAGAGAGAAATAGAGGCAGATTGACAGATAAGGCTATTGATGCTCTATTCTTAGAGCTTTTTGCAGTAGCAAGAAATATGGAATTACCGGAGAGAGTTGCCTATCTTGGACCAGAGGGAAGTTTTACACATCAAGCCGCAGAGAGTAAATTTGGAGCTATGGGTTCATACTTACCAATTAAATCTATTAAAGGTGTTTTTAGAGAGGTAAACAGAGGGACAGCTAAGTTTGGGGTAATTCCTATTGAAAATAGCTCTAATGGGTTTGTAACAGATACAATTAATGGATTAAATAGTTATGATTTGAAGATTATTGCAGAGGTGTTTATAGATATTCACCACGCTTTGGCTACAACTTGTGATAGTATAAAAGATATAAAGAGACTCTACTCAAAAGATATTGCATTTGGACAGTGTCAAAATTTTCTACAAGATTGTGGATTAGATGAGGTGGAGCAGATACCGGTTGAATCGACAGCGAAAGCCGCCAAACTTGCTAAGGAAGATAAGGAGAGTGGAGCAATATGTGCCAATGTCGCAGCGAAACTCTACAATTTACCAATTCTATTTGAAAATATAGAAGATTTCGATAATAATCGAACGAGATTTTTCATTATAAGCAACTTCTACAATTTACCATCTAAATCCGATAAGACCTCAATTATGGTTAGACTTCCAAATAGACCGGGGGCATTAGTCCACTTTTTAAATGATTTTGAAAAGGCAAACATTAATCTTACTAAGATAAAATCACACATAGTAAATGGAGAGTCTATATTTTTTATTGAGTTTAATGGACATAAAGATAATCCAGATATAAGAGATATTCTAAATAGACATAGAGACTCTATAAAGGTTTTAGGCTCCTATGTAAAAGAGAGTGATGATATTTAAAGGAGAGTAATGGAGTTTAATCAGAGTTTAAGAGGTATAAAAATCTATGAGGCGGGAAAACCTATTGAGCTGGTGGTCAGAGAGTTTGGGATAGAGCCAGAAGCTGTAGTCAAATTGGCTTCAAATGAAAACCCGTTAGGGTGTAGTCCAAAAGTGGCAGAGGCGATTAGTAAAAATGCCCATAAGGCGTATCTATATCCTGATGATAGTTACTATGAGTTAAAAGCTGAGTTGAGTAGAAGATTTAATGTAAAAGATAATAATATAATTATTGGTGCAGGTAGTGACCAAGTCTTAGAGTTTATAGCGAGAGCTTTATTAAATCAGAATGAATCTGTTTTAATGAGCAGGGTTACATTTGCGATGTATGAGATATATGCCAGACAGATGGGGGCTAAAATTATACGAACCTCATCATATCAACATATACCAGATGAGTTTATAGAGAACTATAAGAGATATAGACCCAAAATTATATATCTATGCACTCCAAATAATCCCACAGGAGATGGGATAACCAAAGATGAGGTATTTAAGATTATAGATGAGGTGGATAGAGATACACTTATAGTTATCGATGGAGCCTATATGGAGTATGCTATGGCAAAAGATATAGCATATAAGATAGAGCCTAATGATATTATAGATAGAGAGAATATTATATATCTCGGAACATTCTCTAAGGCTTATGGTCTCGGTGGTATGAGGGTAGGATATGGTATTGCGAATAGCTCTCTAATAAGGGAGTTATATAAGATGAGACCACCATTTAATATTACAACTCTATCTCTAATTGGAGCTATTGAGGCGTGTAGAGATGCAGAGTTTGTAAAAAAAACTATAGCACTACATCAAAAAGAGATTAAAAGATATGAGAAATTTGCAAAAGAGAGTGGATTTAATTATATAGATAGCTATACAAACTTTATTACATATCTATTTAATAATAATATTAACTCAACTCGAATATCAGATGCTCTATTTAGACAGGGAATAATTATTAGAGATTTAGCATCTTATGGAATGAATGCTATCCGTATTACAGTAGGCACAGAGGAGCAGAATAGTAGATTTTTTAAAATTTTTAAAAAGGTCATTATGTGAATAGATTTGGTGATTTAAGTAACAAGAGTATTAAAGAGTTGGAGGAGATTGCATCGACTATTAGAAAGAGAATACTTGAAGTAGTTAGTAAAAATGGAGGACACCTTAGCTCAAGTTTGGGTGCAACCGATATAATTGTAGCAATGCACGCTGTATTTAATTCAGAGGAGAATCCATTTATTTTTGATGTATCTCATCAAGCCTATGCCCATAAACTATTGACAGATAGATGGGAGAAGTTTGAGACTCTACGGAAGTTCAATGGGATTAGTGGATATATTAAACCAGAGGAGTCTAAGAGTGATTACTATATGGCAGGACATAGCTCAACCTCTATCTCTCTTGCAGTAGGCTCTGCAAAGGCGATTAGATTAAAGGGTGAAGAGGGTTTTAGAGTTCCCGTTGTTCTAATTGGAGATGGGAGTATGAGCGCTGGAATGATATATGAGGCACTAAATGAGCTTGGAGATAAGAAGTATCCTGCAATTATTATCTTAAATGATAATGAGATGAGCATAGCCTCTCCCATTGGAGCATTGAGTAGAATATTGTCACAAACTATGGCATCACCATTTTATCAAAAGTTCAAAAAAAAGACAAAAGATATATTGGAGGCACTTCCGAAGAGTGCAACATATATGGCAAGGAGATTTGAGGAGTCGTTTCAACTTATTACACCGGGTATTCTATTTGAGGAGTTGGGATTAGAGTATATTGGTCCAATTGATGGACACAATATCTCCTCACTTATAGAGACTCTTAAACTTGCTAAGAATCTAAAAAGACCTGTGATTATTCATGTTCAGACCACAAAGGGAAAAGGGTATGCCATTGCTGAAGGGGCAGGCTCCAATAAGGAGCATTGGCACGGCGTCGGTCCTTTTGATATAGAGAGTGGTGCTACTCTCAAAAAATCCTCTACAAAATCGGCAACCGATATATTCTCTGAAACCCTACTCTCCCTTGCTAAGGAAGATGAAAAGGTAGTGGGGGTTACTGCCGCAATGCCAACTGGAACAGGAATGAGTAGAGCCATAAAGGAGTATCCAGATAGATTTTGGGATGTGGCAATAGCAGAGCAACATGCAGTAACCTCTATGGGTGCCTTAGCGAAGGAGGGGTTTAAACCATTCTGTGCAATATACTCAACCTTTTTACAGAGAGGATATGACCAACTTATTCATGATATATGTTTAATGAATCTGGGAGTAGCATTCGCCATTGATAGGGCTGGAATTGTTGGAGAGGATGGAGAGACACACCAAGGGGTATTTGATATATCTTACTTAAGAGCCATTCCAAATATGACTCTATTTGCCCCATCTTCAAATCTCTCTATGGTAGAGGCTATGAGATTTGCTAAAGATTTTCCAACCCCTTGTGCATTTAGATACCCAAGAGGGGCATTCTCCTTTAAAGAGGAGACCACTCCTCCATTTACCATAGGCAAATCCCATACCATTCAAGAGGGTAAAGATATACTCTTTATAGGTTATGGAAATGGAGTTGGAAGAGCAGTTAAGACAGCAGAGTTAATAGATAAAAATCCAACTATATTAGATTTAAGATTTGTAAAACCCTTAGATGGAGAGAGATTAAAAGAGTTATCTAATACTCATAAAAGATGGTTTATATTTAGTGATAGTGTTAAAATGGGTGGAGTTGGAAGTGCAATTTTAGAGTTTTTAAATGAGAATAGTATTAGAGATATTGAAGTTATCTCATTTGAGTATGATGATAAATTTATAACTCATGGAGATAAAAAATCAGTAGAGGAAAGTTTGGGAATTTTACCAGAAGAGTTAGCAAAAAGGATAAAATAGTGTCAAAAGAGTATATCTTTACTTCAGAGTCGGTAACAGAGGGACACCCAGACAAGATGGCAGACCAGATAAGCGATGCCATTTTGGACTATATTATAGAGAGAGATAAAGATGCGAGAGTTGCATGTGAGACAATTTTGACCACAGGGGTATGTCTAATCACAGGGGAGCTTAAGACTAAGATATATGCACCTATGCAGGATATTGCAAGGGAGGTAATTAGAGAGATTGGATATACCGATGCAAGTTTTGGATTTGACTATAGGAGTGCAGGGATACTAAATGCAATTGGAGAGCAGAGTATAGATATAAATCAGGGGGTCGATAAGGTATCTGGAGAGCTTGGAGCAGGTGACCAAGGTATGATGTTTGGATATGCTTGTAGTGAGACTCCAGAGCTTATGCCACTTCCAATCTCTCTTGCTCATAAATTGACAGCAAAACTATCAGAGGTGAGAAAAAATGGAACTCTTCCCTTTCTAAGACCAGATGGAAAGGCACAAGTTAGTGTTAGATATAGCAATGGAGAACCTATATCTATAGATACCATTGTTGTATCCACTCAACATAGTCCAGATATTTCCAATAGTATATTGAAAGATGCCATTATTACAGAGGTCATAGAGGAGGTTATCCCCAAAAAGCTATTAAAAGATACAACCTACTATATAAATCCTACAGGTAGATTTGTGATAGGTGGACCTCAAGGTGATGCAGGATTGACAGGTAGAAAAATTATAGTTGATACCTATGGTGGAAGTTGTCCACACGGTGGTGGAGCATTTTCAGGAAAAGACCCAACTAAGGTGGATAGAAGTGGAAGCTATATCGCAAGATATATAGCTAAGAACCTTGTCAAAGCGGGTGTGAGTGAGAGATTAACACTACAGCTCTCCTATGCCATAGGTATTAGCAGACCTATATCTATTATGGTAAATACGCATGGGACAGGTAGTATAGATGATATGGAGATAGAGAGATGTGTAAGAGATATTTTTGATTTAACTCCAATGGGAATTATTAGAGAGCTTGATTTATTGAAACCGATATATAGAGAGACAGCTTCCTATGGACATTTTGGTCGTGAGAATATGGGCTTTAGTTGGGAAGAGACCAATCGTGTAGATGAGATAAAAAGCTACTTGAATATAGAAAATTTTTAATTGAATTAAACATTTAAAGGGTTATTTAATTATCTTTTGCTATAGTTTGGAGTAATTTAAAATTAGGAGAAACTATGGCAGTAATTATTACAGATATTTGTATTAACTGTGGTGCTTGTATTGATGAATGTCCAGTAGAAGCTATTGTAGATGAGGATGATAACCCAACTGGTGAAGAGATTTACTATGTCTATCCAGACAAGTGTGTTGAGTGCGTTGGTCACTTTGACACTCCAGCATGTGCTGAAGCTTGTCCAACAGAGGGTTGTATCCAATGGGATGATTGTGTAGAAGGAATGCCTTGCTCACCAAATAGAGGTGAAAAGGGTGAACCTGTAGTCGAAGATTAATCTTCCTTATCAATGACACTCTTTTTGAGTGTCTATTTTATGAACCAATATCATTATAAGAGATAAAAAGGCTACTATAGCCTCTATTAAAAATAGATACTCTCCATAAATCTTTCCAGATAGTAATGCCCCAAGTGAGCCACCGAGACCGAAACCTATCCCCAGCACAAACTGTTGAGCCAATTTTTTCTGTCTATATAGAGAGAAGATATATGTAATTGTAGCTGTATGGTATAATGCAAAGCTAATTGCATGGAGGGATTGAGAGATAAATGTAATAACAACATTATCGGCATATAGATATAGTAGTAGCCATCTAATTACAGTTACAAATATAGATATTTTTATAATATTTAATAGATTTTTCTCTAAAAAATAGCCTTGGAAATAGAGCATAAATATCTCACATATAACTCCAAACGACCACATCCAACTTGCTACCTCTAAGCTAACCCCATGCTCCAACTCATATATTGTAAAGAAGTTATAGAAGCCACCAAATGAGAGTTGCATTAGAAATATACTAACCCAAAAAGCCCAATATCTTATGAGAGAGAAACTCTTATCATCACTACTACTATCTAAACTATCTCTTTGATTATCAAATTTTACTGATAGAAACCCAAATATAAGTGTGAAAAGTGCCATAGATATAAGATAATATAGTGTCTCATAAGAGGTTGATAAAATCTTACCAAGCCATATAGCAATGGAGATAAATCCAATAGAACCCCAAAGCCTAACTCTCCCATACTCTTTTCTGGATAGTTTGGATAGAGAGATGGTCTCTACAAATGGTAGAGATATTCCCATAGATGCACCAAATAGCAGACTTGCTATAATGTATAGAGTAAAATTTTCTATAGTGACTATAAATATAATAGTGGAGATAAGCGTTAAAATCAGAGAGATTAAATATACTCTCTTAGTCAATTTTATAAGATATTTAAATATAAATGGGAGCAAAAATCTCATAAATGGAGCTGAAGAGTAAATCAATCCAATTTCAAATTTACTATAATAAAAATCAGTTAGCACCTTTGGCATAAATATAATATATACACCGATAAGTGCAAAGTAGAAAAAGTAGAATAGAGATAGAGTTATCTTCATTTCTGAATATTAATAACTGCCGTCCCACTCAATATATCATGCAAACCTCGCTTATCTTTTCTAAAAAACATTATAGCCCAACCAAAGAAGCTAATAAGTGAGACTACCATTAATATATTTCTAAGAACTATTTTTATTAATGGTGGTCTTTCTAAGGTGGAAATATCCACAAGCTTTAAATCATAATTTTTATACCCGGGGGTCTGCCCATCTCCAAAATAGAAAAATGCAGACTGAATAGCTATAAAGGGGATTAAAATATCTATCCACCCCATTAACATATTATTTCTAAACTCCTCTCTACTTCCCATTACAATATAAACTACACCATACATAATTGGCATTAGCAACATAAAGGTATCTGTTAGAGCAGATTTAGTCTTTTGCCAATTTGTAGCAAAAGGGACTATCTTCTCCTTTTTTTTCTCTTTCTTAACAATCCCTTTTTTAATATCTCTAAATCTCTGTTTCGCCATTAAAAATCCCAAACCAATTTACCATAAGCACCATTAAACTTAGTATCCATACTCACATCGTCCACATCATCAACTTTTATCTTTAAAGCTTTATATCCCGCCTCTATCCCAAAACCTAATAGAAAGTTATATCTCGCTCCAACCTCTATATCGTATAGTTGATTATCCTCATAACTTATATAGTCCCCCTCCAATTGAAGACTTAAATTGGTTGTAGGAATATTAATCTTTGCTTTACCATACAACATTGGAATTGGAACACTAATATCTCTATGGTCACTATTTACATCTAAGGTCCCATTGAGATATTTTAGATTTAATCCACCATCTAAACTTATCCAGTTATCTAAGAACTCATAATATAGTGTTAAATCATATATATCTAAATCTAAATCACTCTTTACATCTCCATCTATATTTAGAAGTCCCCAAAAGAATGATTTAGTAACAGTTCCATCTCCACTATGTTTAAATTTTGTATATCCAACTCTTATATTTGGAACTACTGGCACAGGGTGTTCAAAATATGCTCTTAAAAAAATATCACTCTCATCTTCCCACTTTAAATCATCTTCAATATCAACAATATCATCTCCATTCTGTGCTGTTCCACTTGGAGAGTGAGCATAGAACCCCAGATTAACCTCGCCACCAATAAAATCACCTAAAGTTAAAGTTGTTGTAATTAGTGTGGCTAAAATTATCTTTTTCATAAGTTATCCTTTAAATTTTTCTCTATTATATCAGATTACATCTTAGCTCCTAAGTTCATGGAGAATATTGGTAGAAGCATAGCAGATACAATAATTCCAACAACTCCACCAATCAATAGCATCATAAACGGCTCCAATAGACTAAGTAGAAGTTTTAATCTATCATCATTCTCCTCTCTATATAGAGAGGCTATATTGCTTAAAATTTGTGCCACCTCGCTGGACTCTTCGCCAAGAGCCAACGCCTGCATAAAATTTCGTTTTGGTTTTGTGCCTCTTCCTCTCTGAAGAGCATGAGAGAGCTTATTTCCCTCAATCACCTTGACAGATGCCTCCTCAAATGACTCCTTAAAGGCACTATTACTAAATGTGGAGGTCGCCAACTTTACAGCATGGGCATAGGATACACCCGAACTTAACATAAGTGACAATATATAGGAGAATCTACCCAATTCATAATTTTGTATTAAACCTCCAATAATCGGTATTTTTAATACCAGAGTATCGTAAGCTTTCTTAAATGGATATATATATCTATATGCAATTTTAAAAGCTATAATAGAGCCTATAAATCCAACTATTAACCCGATATAGTGGCTACTTAAAAAATCACTAATAGAGAGAACAAACTGTGTAATTGGTGGTAGCTCCTGCCCTGTATCTTTAAATATCCCTGTAATCTTCGGGACAACAAATGTAATTAGAAACCCAACCATGCCTATAGCCACAATAAAGATAAACATAGGATAGGCCAACGCATTTCCAACCTGCTTTTTTATCTTAGCTTGAGTAGAGAAGAAGTCCCCCATCTGAATGAGGACAGGAACCATCTTTCCACTCTGCCCTGCCACATTTATACTCTGTAGAAAGAAATCTGGAATTGCATATACACTTTGGGAGTTTAGTGCGTGGTAAAGAGACTTCCCCTCCTCTATCATAGTTCTCAAAGATGAGAGAAAGGAGGCATATTTTTTCTCTTTCTGATGCTGATCTTCAATAAGTCGAATGGCTGTAAGTATTGCCATTCCAGAGTTAAGATATGATGATAACTCCTTTGCAAATGAGCTCAGCAGAGGTCCGGGCATCTCTCTTTGAGAGAAATTCTTAAAGCTAATCTCTCTCGTTGGAGTTATCTCCTTATAAAATACCCCTTTTGCCTTTAACTTCTGTTTAGCTTCACTCTCCTTAGAGGCCTCTATGGTTCCACTAACACTTTTACCCTCTTTTGTAATGCCTTTATATCTATATAACATACTTTTTGCCTTATCTACTATATCATTGCTGGAACAAATCTATCTTTTTTCTTTTTATCTCCACCATGTCCAAATTTACCGGGAGAGACCAATTTTAATTTTGGTCTAAGTTGTGTTAAATTCTGTATTATAAAACTTTGAGTAGCTTGATTACTACTCTTTAAAATAATTAAGTTTTTATCTTTTTTCTTATTCCTATTTTTATAGATTTTAAATAGTTCCATATTAGTAGCAATCCTATCAACTGCTATACTCTGTTCCGATTTTAAAGGTAACTCATATCCACTCCCTTCAACTCTAAGAAGCTGATTTTTATCTTTATAGACCAACCACTCTATCTTACTACTATATAGTCCATAT
>JALWZK010000303.1 GCA_027002665.1 Campylobacteraceae bacterium
TATATGGTTTTCAAATTTTAAATAATTATAATTATCAAATTATGATAAAATTCTTTTAAATTTAAAAAGGGATTTAATGAGATTTAGTAGATATATGAATGAATGGCTATATGGAGAGAATGGCTATTATAAAAATTTTAAGGTTATAGGAAAAGCGGGAGACTTCTATACAGCAGTTAGCACAAGTTCATTTTTTGGAGCAACTATTGCAAACTATTTCTATACTCTAATAGAGAGAGATAGTTTTAAAAGAGATGGGTGGCTCATTGAGATTGGAGCTCATCAAGGCTATCTAATTTGTGATATGATACAGTGGTTATACACAATAGATAGCTCTTTAGTAAAAACTCTTAAGTTTGGAATTGTAGAGAGAGAAAAAGAGGTTAGAGAGGAGCAGTTAAAATATATTGAGAGTAGATTTGGAGATGATATTCAAATTAGACACTTTAGTAGTGTAGATGAGGTTAAAGTGAACTATGCCTTCTTTGTAGCAAATGAGATATTTGACGCCTTTCCTTGTGAACTTATTAAAGATGGAAAAATGGCATTTGTTGAAAATCATAAAATAGAGTGGAGAGAGGCTGACGAAGAGCTATTGGAGTTTGCTAAGAGATATTATCAAGTTAAAGGTGAAGTGGCTATTGGGTATAGAGAGTTTGCAAAAAGTATGGCAGAGGGGGTTAAATGTTGCGACTTTATAACTTTTGATTATGGAGAGAGATTAGTTAGAAATGATTTTTCCATTAGAGTATATCAGAAACATAAAACCTTTCCACTATTTGATAAAGAGTTAAAATTAAGAGATGTATATCAAAAGGCAGATATAACCTATGATGTAAACTTTAACCACTTAATAGATGATTTTATAGATAGCGGTTTTAAGTTGGATAGTTATGAGACACAGGCAAGAGCCTTAATACGATTTGGAATTATTGACATCTTGGAGCAGTTTGCTAAACAGACTACACGAGCTAACTATCTAAGAGAGGCAGATAAAATTAAGACTCTAATAGCACCTACAATTATGGGCGATAAGTTTAAGATGGTGCATTTTTATAGATAATCACTCAATATATAGTTAGATTCGCTATCCTCATCTAATAGAAATTTAATATAGTTTTCAAACCCCTCTTCTAAGAGTTCTGTATCAAGTTTCTCTATCTCCCTTTCAGCTCTCTTTGAAGCCTCTTTTATTTTACCATCTATCTTTAATATCAGAGAATCAACCTTGAGTGCATTACTATTAATCCCCATTAGTTTTAACCCCTCTAAGGTTTTAATTCGAGATAATGCCACATACCCCTGTCCAACTTCAAAAGTTTTTGATAAATCAATTTGAGCAGAGCTTAATGTCATTCCCTGTGACTTATGGACAGTTATTGCCCATGCAAGTCGGAGAGGAATTTGAGAGACTGTGGCTAAAATCTCTCCACTATCATTCTCTATTGACCACTCTTGATAATCCACCTTTATCTTTTTTCCATTTGCAATTTTGACTACTGGTAAACCATCTTTTTTATCAAATTTCTCTACTACTCCAGTAGTCCCATTTACATACCCATCTTCATAACTATTTTTTATAAAAATAACAACAGCCCCCTTTTTAAGAGTTAGCTCCTTTAAGACAAGTGAGGATTTAAATATCTTTTCAACATTTTTTGAACTCCCCTTAGAGTCATATAGAAATATTTTAGCTTTTCCTTTAAGTTTCTCCAACTCTGAATTATTTATTCTATCCACATCAAAATTGTGTGTATATAGCTTAGTAGGGGTAAAATTTGGATTTAAATCTCTGTTATATCTGCTCTTCAATATACTATGTGTTAAATCTGTGACATTTCCACTTCTAATATCATCTAAAACTTTAATAAGTTTATTATCTTCCTGTCTAAACTTCTCTTCTAAGTAGCAACTTATTAAATTTAAATCCCTCCAAGATTCAGATTGCCAAGCAAACCTCTTCTCTTTTGACTTCTTTGATATTGGTGGTAATTGAAAAAAGTCTCCTGATATTACAACTTGAACTCCACCAAAAGGCTCAATTGAACCTTTAAAGGATTGTAAAATCATATCCATCGCAGAGAATATCTCTGGAGATACCATTGATACCTCATCGATAATTAATACCTTAAGCTTACTAAATTTTTTTCGTAAATATCTCTTATCTAAGAGGTATTCTATATATCCATCATCAATCTTATCTCTAATTCCAAGAGAGAAGAATGAGTGAATAGTCTGCCCCTTAAGGTGAGAAGCAGAGATACCTGTCGGTGCAACAACAGTTGGATATATATCCCTCTCTTTTAAATATTTTATATACTGTTTTAACAGATAGCTCTTTCCTGTTCCTGCAGAGCCTGTTATAAAAACATTTTTTCCCAATTTAAGTATGTTTAATGCTGTTTCTTGTTTCATCTTTAAATCATAACATTATTAAAATTAATGTTTCTTTTATATTATAAATAATATCAGTATATTTAATCATACCATCTATTCCAACCATTATTATAGTACTCAATAAGCTTATGTTGGGTTATTGTATTTGGTTTAACTTCTATTTTGCTCATATCTTTTGGAAAAATTTTTATACTCTCTAAAATATCACTATTTAGATATTTTAAATTTTTTGGTAGTAGTTTAGGGTTTAATTTCACTTTGGATTTAGAGCCTAAGATAAATCCCCACTCTCCAAAACTTGGTATATAGAGATGGTAGGGGAGTGTATATAGTCCTGCATGTTCTATACTTTTTTCAATCGACCAAAATGCTTTTTTAGTATATAGTGGAGAGGAGGCTTGTGTAACAACTTCTCCATATCTGCTTAAGTGAGATTTTATTAGATTATAAAATGTAATACTATATAGTCGGCTAAGAGATATACTATTAGGGTCTGGTAAATCTATAATTACTACATCATATAACTCTTTTGAGTTCTCTATAAATTTCCATGCATCTTGATTGATAATAGTTAACTTTTTGCTATTTAAAGAGTTATGATTTAGCTTTTTTAGTATAGGATTAGTTTTAAAAAGGTTTGTTACTGCACTATCAAGGTCAACAAGTGTTACTCTTTTAACATCATTATACTTTAAAACCTCTCTAAGAGCTAATCCATCACCACCACCAATAATTAATATATTGTTATGGTATGGAGAGGAAATCATAATTGGGTGAACCAATAACTCATGGTAGCGATACTCATCAATGGTATCAAACTGTATCGCTCCATTGATATAAAATTGTA
>JALWZK010000304.1 GCA_027002665.1 Campylobacteraceae bacterium
ATTTTATCTGTTATCTGAAGTCGTCAATCAAGATCGCCTTCCTTTCTATGATTATGATCAAGCATTATATCCAGATTTTCATATTTAGTTTTCTGTATTAACTTATCTATATTACTCTCCTTTCCATTTAGATAGTCAGTTACTCCAACTCCTATATTCTCTATATAATCTTTATGAATTTTTGGATTATATATATCAAAATCTATAATTAGAGTTTTATATTCTGCCTTTTGAAACACAAAAGCTAAGTTGGATACCACATTTATTTTTGCCTCTCTCTGTGGGCTTGATGTAATTAAAACCACATTACCTTTACTTTTTGGGTGGCTAAAATTTATTTTTGTCCTAAAATTACGATAACTACTCAGTAGTTGAGATGAATCTCGTGTTAAATATTTTGATTTTTTTAATATTGGTAGCTCTATATATAGGGGTAAATCTGTAAGCTCCTCTATCTCCTTTACACTTTGTAGTCTATCAACTGAAGAGCTATGCCAATATGCTATAAGCAGACCCAGAATAAGGGTAAATATAGTTGTTATTGATATAAGCATAAACTTTTTGGGTTTAATAGGAATCTCATTTGAGTATGCACTATCTATAATCTCATAATCAGATGCAGTTGCTACCCTTTTTATATTATTCTCTGCCTGTTTTTCAAGTAGATATGAATACATCTTAGCATTAACTTCATGGTTTCTCTGTAAATCGACGAGTTTTTTCTCTTTTGTTGGAAGTATTTTTAACTCTTTTTCATACTTTCGTTTCAATTCTAAAAGTTTTTTCTCTCTCTGAGATATATTTTTTTTTAACTGTCTTATATTTCTTATAATAATTTGATTATTTCGTCTTATATCTCTTCTAATAGCTTTTAAGGCAGGATATTTATCTGTATATTCTCTACTTAACTCATTAGCCCTCCTCTCCAACTCCTGTAGGTTTTGAATAATCCTAATGGTTGGTTCATCTCCCAACTCTTGTAGAGTTGGAGTAATGCTACTTAAATCTCTATTATCTCTTATATTATAAGAGAGAGTATTAATTAACCTCTTTTCTATATCTATTTGAGATAGTTGAACCTCTATATTACTGAGCCTATCTAATAGAGACTGTGATTGTCTCGTTGGCTCTATTACACTATTTTTAATTCTAAAATTTTCTAACTCTATTTCAGAGTTCTTTAGTGCTTTACCTGTCTTTTTCAGTTGCCTATTTATAAAATTTAAAATTCTATTATTCTGTTTACTCTTATTGATTATACTCTCTTTGATATATATATCTATCAGATTATTCAAGTATAGAACAGCCCTTTGGGGAGAGTTATTTTGAAAGGTAATTTTTATCAAAGAGGTATTTCTATTCAATCTAATAGCATTAAAATTTTGCTTTATTATCTTCTCATATATTTTTCTACTATCACCACTTAATTTTATATATAAGGTGTCATTGAAATCAGACTTTTTAGATACTTTAAATTTAAACCAAGTGGTGACCACCTCCTTATTATAATTAAATAGCTTTCTATATGGTTTCCTGTCTATTATAAATCCACTCTCTCCATCTACTATCTTAATATATCTATCTGTAATATTCTTATCTAAGATAGTTATATCCGAAATCTCTATGGGGATATTAGATAGTAGTTCACTCTTTTTATATCCATGAAATCCATCTTCTTTATAATACTGCACCTTTAGATTTAACTTCTCTATAGCCTTTTTATGAATATGAAATGTCTGTAGGAGTGCTAAATCTTGGTCGATATTCTCGGAGTTGGAGGAGTATATCTCCTCTAAGGGATTTAGTTCTCCGACCTCTCTTCTTCTATTATTATCTGTTTTTACCTTGATAATAGCTTGTGCCTCATATATAGATGGTGTAAAATTTACATATATCCAAGAGCCTACAAAACCTATTAAAGTGAATATCAGAATCAACCAACTATATGGCAAAACTTTTTTAAAAAATTCTAAAAAAAAACTATCATTCTCCTGCATTATCTCTTTACCTTTTATATTTTTCTTATTTTATCTCTCTCTGTTCAATAGTGGTAGGAATTGATGGATTTGATTTTATGGATATTGGACCTAAGAATATATCCTTAGAGCCTATAATTATATTAATTACAGTAGTTACGAAAAATATTCCAGTAAGAGCTACAGTAGGACCCCAGTTTGTCCCTTGAACTAAATTCTCTCTACTATTGGCATACTCATTAAAAAAATCTGTAGGAGGATTATTTTCACTAAGTAGTAGTTTTTGTGAATATTCAGATTTGAAAATATCTCTATATATCTTATTAAATTCACTATGCACCCTTCTATCTTTCTCTTCAAACTCTGCATCTGTAATATCTTCAAGAGGAGTTGAGAGTGTATGGGAGTTTTCAATCTCTTCCCTTGTCTCTATATTATCTTTTCTATAATCCCATAGGTTTATCTCAGCACCAAAAGTGAAATTTGGAATCTTATGACTTCGCGATATTATAGGAATTTTTAACTCTTTTGCAACTCTATGGAGGGGATAGTGAGCTGATTTATTGTCACTTGCATCTATTACAATATCAACTCCACCAATTACCTCTCTTACATTTCTCTTATTAATCCCCTCTTTAAATGTTTTAATATTTAAAAATGGATTTATATCTAAGAGTCTGCTCTTAGCCACATCTACCTTGCTTTTACCTATTGCAGAGATAGTGCAGAAATGTTGTCTATTGATATTTGTCCATTCAAATATATCTGGGTCAGCTATGGTAATATTGGATACTCCAGTTCTCACAAGTTGCTCTGATGCAATTCCACCTGTTCCTCCAACTCCTATAATAGCCACTTTTGCATTTTTGATAAGTTCTCTCTCTTTGGGAGTAAAAATCATTGATGAGCGAAACCACAACAGTTCATAAAACTCCTCTTCACTTATAGACATTCTATCTCCTTACTAAATTTATATATTATACTTAATTTTTTTTTAAGCTTTTACCATCAATAGGTTTAATCACAGAGAGTTCAAAACAAAAACATAATATATAATATTATATTTTATCACAAATAAACATTAATTAATAAAAAAACTACTAAGATTTCAATAGAATGTAAAAAATTAAAATATAATTTAAATATATAGTATAAAATATATAATTAAATATATTATTAAAAAATAGATAAGCTTAAAAGAAATAAAGATGGATAAATAGACGCAATTTGATTGGGCGCCACATCC
>JALWZK010000305.1 GCA_027002665.1 Campylobacteraceae bacterium
AAGAGAGATAGAGATGATATTGTTTTAATAGATAGTTTTATTTCATAATTAAAACTTATGCTATAATACACCAAAAAATAGAGTAAAACCATGAAAAGACTACCCATAGGTATAAGCGATTTTAGAAGAGTAATAAAAGATAATAACTATTTTATAGACAAATCATTAATAATCCAAGAGCTTATAAACTCAAATGCACAGGTAACACTCCTACCAAGACCAAGACGATTTGGTAAAACACTAAATCTCTCTATGCTTAGATACTTTTTTGAAAATAGAGAAGATAATCAAGAGCTATTTAGAGGCTTAAAGATTTATAAAACAGATGAGTTTAAAGAGCATATAGGCAAATACCCTGTAATATTTTTAAGTTTTAAAGATATTAAACAGAAAGATTTTGAGAGTAGCTACAACAAACTCTACTCACTTATTAGAAGAGAGTTTATGAGGCACTATAAAGAGATAGATGTAGAGAGTTTAGACTTTTTGGATAAATTAGAATATCTTAATATATTAGAGGGAAAAGCTACACAACAGAGTGTTGAAGATAGCCTATCTCTACTCTCTAAACTGTTATTTCAAAAATGTAATCAGCAAGTAGTAATTTTAATAGATGAGTATGATACTCCAATCCATGCCTCATATATACATGGATATTATAATGAATTTATAGAATTTATACGAAATCTACTTAGTGGAGCTTTTAAAGATAATGATTTTCTCTATAGAGGGGTTATTACAGGGATTTTAAGAGTTAGTAGAGAGTCAATTTTTAGTGGGCTAAATAATATTGCTACTTATTCTATAGTTGATTATGAATATAGTAATAAGTTTGGATTTACTATTAATGAGACCAGACAGATATTGACTGATTTTGAATTAGCCAATAAGTATAATGAAGTGAGTGACTCATATAATGGCTATGAGATAGGAGAAGAGACCATATTTAACCCTTGGTCTATTATAAACTTTATTGCTGATAAGAGACATAGACTTTTGCCATATTGGGCAAATACATCATCAAATGAGCTACTAAAACATTTAATAAATATCTCCTCTTTAAGTTTTAAAAAGAGTCTGGAGCAGTGGTTAAAGGGAAATAGTATTAGAAGTGAGATAGATAGTAATATAGTCTTTAGTGAGATAGAGAAAAATGATAAAAATATCTACTCTCTACTCTTTTTTAGTGGGTATTTAAAGTGTATAAATAAGGAGTTAGTTAATAAAACCTACTATTGTGACTTAACTATTCCAAATAAAGAGGTTCACTATATATTTAGAAATATAATATCGAGTTGGCTAAATGAGAGTTTTAGAGATGATAGATTAAAGGTTCTGCTCAATGCACTTCTTAGTGGAAATATTAAACTCTTTGAGAGACTATTTAGTGAATTTGTTTTAGAGACTCTATCTTTTTATGATGCAAATAGAAAAAATGAAGAGGCAGTATATCACGCCTTTTTGCTTGGGATTTTAATAAATCTAAGCGATTATGAAGTTATCTCTAATAGAGAAACATGTCTCGGTAGAGTCGATATTATACTACTTCATAAAGAAGATAAAAATAAATTGGCAATAATAATGGAGCTAAAAACAATAGATGAGTTTGAAGAGGAGACTAAAGAGAAAGCACTTGATAAGGCTCTAAAACAGATAGAAAAAAATAGATATGAAATTGAAGTAAAAAAGAGAGGATATAATAATATCTTAAAAATGGGAGTAGTCTTTGATGGTAAGAGGGTTTGGGTGAAGAGGTAGGTTTAGGATTATAAAAATCCACTCTCAATTAAGAGAGGGAGTGCCTCATGGCGAATTGTAATCCAATTAAATAAGATTAATCCTTAATTTTATCTCCAATCATAAATGCCAACTCCAGAGCCTGTGAAGCATTTAGTCGTGGGTCGCACTGGGTATGGTATCTACTTCCCAAATCACTATCTGTAATTGGTGAGGATTGACTACCGGTGCATTCTGTTACATCATTTCCTGTCATCTCAAGATGAATACCACCTGCAACAGTTCCCATCTCTTCATGAATTGCAAAAAACTCCTCTACCTCTTTTAAGATATTATCAAAATTTCTTGTCTTAAAACCGGTGGAGCTTTTTTCTACATTTCCATGCATTGGGTCGATTGACCAGACTACATTTTTCTTCTCATCTTTTACCCTCTTTAGAAGCTTAGGATAATAGTCTCTAATCTTATTAGCTCCCATTCTAACAATTAGATTTAGTCGCCCCTCCTCATTATTTGGATTTAAGATATTTATAAGCTCTATTAACTCATCTTCATCCATAGTTGTCCCAACTTTACAACCTATTGGATTCTGAATTCCTCTAAAATACTCAATGTGAGCCTCTTTTAGCCCCCTTGTTCTATCCCCAATCCATAACATATGGGCAGAGCAGTCATACCAGCTATTTGTCTCTTCATCTTTTCTTGTCAATGCCTCTTCATAATTTAAGAGAAGTGCCTCATGAGATGTAAATACGGTTGTTTGGTGAAGTTGAGGTGTATTTTTACTATCTAATCCACAAGCGGACATAAACTTCATAGCGTTATCTATCTTTTTGCTAAGCTCATTGTATCTCTTACCGAGGGGATTATCTTTAAGGAAGTCCAAATTCCACTGATGAACCATACTTAAATCGGCTAAGCCTCCACGAGAAAATGCTCTGAGTAGATTCATAGTGGCAGCACCTTGATTATATGCCTGTAACATATTATATGGATTTGGGACTCTTGCCTCTTCAGTAAACTCAATACTATTTATAATATCGCCTCTATATGAAGGAAGTTTTACTCCATTTACCTCCTCAAAATCGGAACTTCTCGGTTTAGCAAACTGTCCTGCGATTCTCCCAACTTTAATCACAGGTTTGCCGGTCGAATACATTAGCACCATATTCATCTGTAACATAAGCTTAAATAGGTTTTTAATAGTGGTAGAGTTAAAATCGTTAAAGCTCTCTGCACAATCCCCACCTTGAAGCAGAAAAGCCTCTCCTCTTCCTACCTGTGCCAATTTCTCTTTAAGTGTTCTCGCCTCTCCTGCAAATATAAGAGGTGGATATGTGCTAAGTTTCTTTTCTACCTCTTTTAAAGCTTTTTGGTCTGGATATACCGGTTGTTGCTTAATCGGAAAATCTCTCCACGAATTTGGTGTCCAATTCATAACGCATCCTTCTGAAATAAATTCTGAAATTATATCTTAGAAG
>JALWZK010000306.1 GCA_027002665.1 Campylobacteraceae bacterium
ACATAATCTAAACTCACTTTTTTAATCTTTAATAATCTCTGAATTTTTAACAAAAGAGAACTTCTCAAGACAATATTTGTAAATATCATCATAAATTTTTAATAAATTATCTGCTCTATAAAAAGTCAAATTGATACCGTTTACCAATTCATCTTGATTAAAGGAGTATTCATGAGCAATTTCATTCCTATCTTTTCTTAAAGCCATCCACTCATCTTTATATAGAAGTTCCAACTCTTCAAGTCTATTTAATCTATCTATAAAGGTCATTGCTTTTACTTTTTCGCCACTCAATTTTAAAATAGCAGGAAATATCTTATCTCCCATTGTATCTTGAAGTTTTGAAAATCTAAATATCATCTGGTCAATAATACTAATATATGTTTCATTCAGACTGTTATACTGCTTGGTATCTAAGGGGATAATACCTTTTAATCTCCATTTTGCACTTAAGAGTCTCTTTTTATGTTGATTACACTCATAAAGCTTCTCTATAAAGGTCTGTTTAATATCTCTCATAATAAAACCCCATATCTTAAAGCCTCTTGCTCTATAAGTCGATTTCTATCTTTTGCCATTATGACATCTATCTTCTGCTCCCCTATATACTCATCTAATTTAATTAAAAATCTAATCTTTCTCTCTCTCTCATTATCAAATCTTCTATCGGGAATTAGATACAAATCTATATCTCCACCCCTCTGAGCATCATCTACGCGACTTCCAAATAGATATATTTTTCCACTCTCAAATATCTCTATAAAAGCCTTTTTTATCATTTTGTGTTCAAATTTAGTTAATCGCATTTCATTGGAAATGAATACAACTTAAAAATAAGTTGTATAAGAATTTTAAACTGTTGCCTTAGATGCTCTCTTTCTCATTGTTCTAAGTGTTGAAGCTGCAACCTTTATCCTCTTAGTGGTTCCATCTTCTAAGGTTATCTTTACACTTCTAAGATTTGGGAACTGTCGTCTCTTTCGCTTATTGTTTGCATGAGATACATGATTCCCAACCAATGGACCCTTGCCTGTTATAGCACATTTTCTTGCCATATTATACCCTTTGTAATAATTTTAATAGATTTGGTATCTAAAAAAGATTTGCGATTATAGTGGAAATATTCTTAAAATTAAGAGTAGTGTGACTTTTTAGGATTAAACTATATAAACTATAATTATTTATAATAACCCAAAATTGATTATTACACTTTTAAGATATAATATCAAAAATTTATTTAGATAGGAATTTAAATGTTGGTAGCACCAAGTATCTTATCAGCCGATTTTGGTAATTTAACTAATGAAGTAAAGGCAATATGTAGTAGTGGAGCCGATTTAGTTCATATTGATATTATGGACGGACATTTTGTCCCCAATCTCACTATAGGTCCTATTGTTGTATCTGCCATTGCCAACAGTGCAACAAAACCTCTCGATATTCACCTTATGGTTGAGAATAATAGTTTTTTTGTCGATATGTTTGCTCCTCTTAAACCTGAATATATCTCTTTTCATATAGAAGAGGAGAAGCACCCAGATAGACTTATAGGAAAAATTCGCTCTCTCGGTATAAAACCGGCTATTGTATTAAATCCTCATACTCCTCCCGAAGCTATAGAGTTTTTAATTGCTAAATTGGATATGGTTCTTCTTATGAGCGTAAATCCCGGTTTTGGAGGACAAAAATTTATACCATCTGTATTAGAAAAGGTTAAAAGGCTCAAAAGCTTAATAGAGAAATATAATCCAAACTGCCTTATTGAAGTTGATGGTGGTATTAATAATGAAAATATATCTCTATTGAGAGAGGTTGGAGTAGATATAGCTGTTGCTGGCTCCTATATCTTTAACCATACCGAAGGGTATGAGTATGCCATTTCATCTCTAAAAGGGTAAATATTCATGTTAAAAGTTAAAATCTGTGGAATAACTAACTATGATGATGCTATTTTTGCAGTAAATGCCGGTGCTGATGCCTTAGGGTTTGTATTCTATAAGAAATCACCACGATATATAACCCCAAGTGATGCCAAAAAGATAATTAAGAGGCTACCCCCATTTGTAACGATTGTGGGGTTATTTGTTAATGAGGGAATTGATACAATAAATACAATTAGTAGATACTGTAATCTCTCAATTAGTCAGATACATTTCGAAGTTGATGAGGAGTCATTAGATGCACTATCAGGTAGAAGCCTACCTGTAATTAGAGTTAGAAAGCCTGAAGATATTTTACAATACTCTAATCGTTATCGTCTAATTGATACATATAGCGATAGTTTCGGTGGGAGTGGTAAGAGGTTAAATCTGGATTGGTTTGAAGGGGTTGATTGCTCTAAGATTATACTGGCTGGAGGATTGACACCCGATAATGTAAAAGAGGTAAAGAGATATAACTTTTATGGAGTAGATGTTAGTAGTGGAGTTGAAAAGATGAAAGGTATAAAAGATAATGAAAAGGTTAGTAGATTTATAAAAAATGCAAAAGGTTTATGAGGAGCTAACAAACGCCTTTAGAAAAAATAGAGGTGAAATATCTTCTAAACTATATAATGAGATACTATCTAACTATCTTATAGAAGATGAAGATATATCCTTTTTACTTCTACAATCTTCAGGCTACCCAATAGATAGATGTAACTCTAAATATATACTAAAAACATATAAAACTCCATACAGAAGTCAAAAGTTTTGTGTCATAGATATAGAGACAAATGGAAGTAAGCCAGAGACAGCACAGATTATAGAAGTTGGTGCTCTAATAGTTCAAAATGGTCAGATTATAGATAGATTTGATACCCTTGTATATAGCGATTTTGTCCCAGAATATGTCTCTAAATTAACAGGAATCAGTAGAGAGAGTTTAATTAATGCTCCTAAAGAGAGAGTTGTATTAAATCAACTTAGAATTTTTATGCAAGATTATATTTTTGTAGCACACAATGCAAATTTTGATTTCAATTTTTTAAACTACTCCTTTAAGAAGTTTGGTCTGGGGGATATTGGAAATCAGAAATTCTGCTCTATCGACTTAGCTCAGAGAACAATAGAGAGTCAAAAATATGGATTGGCTTTTTTAAATGAGAGTTTAAAATTGGGAGTAGATAGACACCATAGAGCATATAGTGACGCTCTAATGACAGTGAAACTATTAGAGATTTTATTTAAAAATCTACCGAGATATATAAAAAGTAGCGA
>JALWZK010000307.1 GCA_027002665.1 Campylobacteraceae bacterium
CTTATAGATAGAGTAGGAAACAAATATAAACATAGTTCTACTTTAGAGCATTTATCTTTTTCATTTTATATTCAGGGCATCAGCAGAGCATGTTTAATGGAATTAACAAGGCATAGAATAGCGAGTTATAGTGTTAAATCTACTCGTTATACGCTTAAGGAGCTTAAAAATATAGAGCCTTTTAGAGAAGATGACTATAAGGGAGCTGATAAATTTATTGTTCTTACAGGTAATCCTATGGTAGATAGCGCATCTATAAAAGCTCTAAATAATCTTCAAACTATTCTAAAATCGGGTATATCCAATGATATTGCAAAGTATGCTCTTCCAGAGAGCTATAAGACAGAGCTAACTTGGACAATAAATGCAAGAAGTCTGCAAAATTTTCTCCAATTAAGAAGTAGCAAGAGTGCATTATGGGAGATTAGAGAGTTAGCAAATATGATTTATAATAATCTACCTACGGAACATCAATATCTTTTTAAAGATTATTTAGATGTATAGTTTAGAGTTAGAGGCTTTAAAGAGAGCTAATAGATTTAGAAAAAGAGAGATTTTTGATAACAGTTTAATAGATTTTGCATCTAATGACTATTTGGGATTGGCAAGTAGTAAAAAGCAGTTTAAAAAGGCTATAGAGTTACTATTTAGATATAAGACTTATGCTCCAAAAGCGAGTCTGCTTGTAAATGGGTATCATGAGATTCATAGAGATTTTGAGGTGGCTCTAAGCTCTATCAATGGCTTTGAGAGGGGTATAGTTGTCGGTTCCGGTTTCTTAGCAAATATAGCCTTAATTGAGTCACTTGTTAGAAAAAAGGATATGCTATTTATAGATGAAGAGTATCATGCAAGTGGAATATTGGCTACAAAACTCTTAGATAGTAGAGTGGTTAAATTCAGACATAATAGTCCAGAGGATTTAGAGAAAAAATTAAAACTATATAGTGGGAGTGGTCGAAAAATTATCGCTATTGAGGGGATTTACTCTATGAGTGGAGAGTTGTGTAGTAGAGACATTTTTAGTTTAGCAGATAGATATAACGCTCTATTAATTGTTGATGAAGCCCATAGCTCAGGAGTTATTGGGGATAATCTGCTCGGAGTATTTGACTATTACAATATTAAACCTCAATCAAACCATATTAAGATGGGAACACTTGGAAAAGCCTATGGTAGCTATGGAGCCTATATATTGGCAACTTCGGAGATTATTAGTTTTTTAGAAAATAGAGGAAAGCCTATTATATATTCAACTGCTCCATCTATATTTGATACAGCCTTAGCCTTAGTAAACTTCTATAAGATATTAAATAGCAGTCCAAAATACTCTAAGAGGATAAGAGATAGACAAGAGATAGTTAAAGATATATTGGGAGTTGAGTTAAAATCATTAATTTTGCCATTAAAGATCTCAACAAATCAAGAGGCGTTAAGATTACAAAATAGAGCTAAGGAAAATGGGTATCTGATTGGAGCGATTCGACAACCGACTGTAACTCAACCCATATTGAGAGTAATACCGAGATTGGGAAGTAGTAAAAGTGATTTAAAGAATTTACTTATTTATTTATTAAAATAGCGGACTCTCGACCTCTTCCTCTTCTATAAAACTACTCTGTTCATCTTTAACCGAATCTTGTATCATTTTATCATATCCATATATATCTTTTCTAAAATATATCTGTCCATCTTTTTTATATACGGTAAAATATGCTGTCTGAACAACTACAGGAGATGTAAATCTAAAGGTTACATTTTTAAGACTATTTCTATACTTATCTATCTGTGCTATATCTCTCTTTTTAAGATGAGGTTTGAGTGCCTCTAAGAGTTCAAATGGTTTGGAGATGCGAATACACCCCGAGCTATATACGCGGTATCTTCTCTGAAATAGAGATTTATTATCTGTATCGTGGAGATAGACAGAGTATTTATTTGGAAACATAAACTTAATTCTACCAAGGGCATTATCATCTCCGGGAAACTGCACAAATCTATATGGAATATGTCCTTTCGATTCATCTTGATATGGAAATAGTTTTTTTATATCAAAATGTTTAATCTCCTTCTTATCTTTCCAACCATAAAATACATGAATATTGTGTTTCTCCATATAATCGGGCTCTTCCATTAGAGTAGGAATTAAATCTTTTCTAACAAGATTTTCAGGTATATTCCAATTTGGATTTAACTCCAAATATGTCATTTTACTTTGAAATATTGGGGTGGGTCTCTCATCTCTACCTATAACAGCACTCATACTTAAAATAACTTGACCATCTTTATAATACTCCATTGTAAATGCTGGAATATTAATTAAAATATACTCTTTTGGAAATCGATTTGGAAATACTCTCAATTTATCTAAGTTTGTAATAATGCTATCTATTAGAAGTCCTATGGGTCTATTCATATAGTATATAGTGACCTTATCTATAATTTCATTCTGCTCTAAATTAAATCTATCTTTATAACTATAGATAGCTGACCTTAACTTATCTCCATAAACATCACTATAACTATCCTGCTTAGGAAAATCTCCAGAGATGGCAAGTCGCTTTTTTATATCGATAATTCTGCTATCTGTATCACCATACTTAAAACCTTTAAAATTTCTTGTATATGGTATTCTATGAAATTGAGGCATAGCTCTATATATATCTAATGCTTCAATTAGCGCCGAATATCTATCAGGTAGAGGAATTAAAGATTTTAAGAAACCATCTATATCTTGATTCTTAAGTGCATTATACAATTTTTTGGCTGATGGGGGACTCTTTTTAACCATTTCCCAATTTGCTTTTATACCTTTTGTATCTTTTAACTCTTTTATTTTTAGAGCTACACTATCCCAATCTATATCACTCTTTACAATAAAGTCGGATAGAGCTATATAGCTCTTTGTAAGCAGAATATCAAGGAGTGCTAAATCATTACTATTTTTATCTGTATCCATATTGTCTTGTAGGAGATATGTATATTGTCCTATCTCATCTTGGTAGAAATTTTTATATTTATAGTTATAGTATGGATTTTTAAGAGCCTCCATTAAGGCATGAAAATTTTTAGCATGTCCTATCCATAGAGGAAGATTAGAATTTAACTTATAGATAGATTTTACCCTCTCTGTCTCATTTTGTAAATTTAAGTGTAAATCCCTATTTAACCCATTTGCCAATATAGAAGAGCATATCAT
>JALWZK010000308.1 GCA_027002665.1 Campylobacteraceae bacterium
ATCCCATACCACAAAAAAGTTGGACAGATGGGTGAGTAGGCTGAAACCACATCCCTGCTAAGGATGCGTACGGGTAACCGTACCGAGGGTTCGAATCCCTCTCTGTCCGCCACATTTTTCTCCTTTCATTTTACTTTAAAAAGAAAATAATATAATCTATTTAAAAAACTAAAGGCTCTTTTTGGAAAATATATTAACTGATTTAACCACTTGGGGTTATCTTGCCCTTGCATTTTTCTCGTTTGGAGGCTCACTTGTAGTTGTAGTCGGTGCAGGAGTTCTATCCTATATGGGGGAGATGAACCTATTTATCTCTTTGGCTATTGCAATATTTTTTAACTACATTGGAGATATGTTTCTGTTCTATCTTGGCAAATATCATAAAGAATATATCAAATCATATTTTGAGAAACATAAAAGAAAAATTGCCCTCTCCACTCTAATTATGCGAAAATATGGAGTCTTAGCTATCTTTATACAGAAGTTTCTATATGGTATTAAGACGATAGTTCCTATATCTATGGCACTCTCGAGATATGATTTTAAGAAGTTTGGATTTTATAATATATTTGCATCTATATTTTTTGTAACAACCATTATGTTACTATCATACTATGCAGGTGGAACAATAGAGGTTCTATTTAATAAATTTCAAGCCTATCCATGGGTTCCATTTTTAGTTCTTTTAATTATTATTGGAGCTATATGGTATGCTATGGAATATTTTACAAGGATTAAAAGATGATAATATTAATTAGACATGGAGAGACTATCTGGAATAGAGAGGGACGATTTCAAGGAAGATTAAACTCCCCTCTAACTGAAAAAGGAAGATTACAGGCAAAAGCAAATGCTAAAAAATTAAAGGGTATAGTATCCAGAGATATAAAAGTTTTCGCTTCACCCTTAGGAAGAGCTAAGGAGACAGCTTATATTATATGTGATGAGTTAGGAATTGATAGAGATAAGATTATATTTGATAATAGAGTTATTGAGTTTGATTATGGTATCTTTGAGGGAAAAAGGAAGATAGATGTGATGGATACCAGAGAGTTTAAGGATAGAGAGGCAAATAAGTGGGACTACAAAATAGAAAATGGGGAGAGTTATGAGATAGTCTCTAAGAGAGTAAAATCGTTTTTAGATACTATAAGAGATGAAGATGAGGTTATGGTTATTGCTCATGAGATGGTAAATAGAACCATTCGAGGGATATACTGCAACTACTCAAAAGCTAAGACTCTAACTCTTAAACAACCTAATGATACTATTTTTACTCTTAGTGGTGGAGAGGAGAGAATACTTTAAGGTTAAATTTGATTAAAAAATTAGATAAAAATAATAGACTATATTTTAGTAGATACTATCCATATAGAAAAATAGGGTTAAGATTGAAATATAGAGTTCTACTTGGAATTGGTGGAAATATTGGAGATGTAAGAAGAAGATTTAACCATCTCTTTGTATTTTTAAGAAAATCTCCATATATTGAGATAGTTGAAACAGCACCAATTCTAAAAAATCCACCATTTGGATATTTAAATCAGAGCTATTTCTATAACTCACTAATTTATATAAAAACATCTTTCAGACCTAAAGCACTTTTACGATATATTCTTCACTTAGAAAAAAAATTTGGTAGAAGGCGTTCCTTTCAAGACGCACCCAGAACATTGGATATTGATATGATATTTTATGAAGATATTAATATGAACTCCAAAGAGTTAATTTTACCTCACCCTTCATGGAGAGAGAGAGCATCAGTTTTAATCCCTATGAGTTATATGAAATCTCCCTATCTAAAAGATAGCTATAAAAAGGTAAAAAAATGAGTAGAAAAGTTTTGGTGGGTATGAGTGGTGGAGTTGATTCGACAGTAACTGCTCTATTATTACAGCAAGAGAGATATGAGGTTATAGGGGTATATATGAAACTTCATGAAAATGAGAAGTATCATAAGGAGAATTTTAAAAAAGTAAAAAGAGTAGCTGAATATTTAGGGATAGATGTCCATTTTCTTGATTTATCAAAAGATTTTAGAGATGAGGTATATGACTATTTTGTAAATACATATATAGATGGACTTACCCCTAATCCATGTGTAATCTGTAATAGAACAATTAAATTTGGTAAAATGGTCGAGTTCGCCAACTCTCTTGGAATTGATAGAGTTGCTACAGGACACTATCTTAAGTGTGATGGAGAGTTCTTTTATGTAGCAGAAGATAAAACAAAAGACCAGAGCTATTTTGTAGCACAGGTAAAAAAGGAGATACTTCCAAAACTTATATTTCCTTTGGGTTCATGGTTAAAAAAGGATGTTAAAGCGTTCGCTTCAAAGATTAAACCCTTAGAGGATTTTGCAACTCAAAAAGAGAGTAGTGAGATATGTTTTGTAGAGACAAACTATACCGAAATTTTAAAGAAACACGCGGAGATAGATAATATTGGAGAGGCTATAAACTCTAAAGGGGAGATAGTTGGAACTCATAAGGGGTATATGCACTACACTATAGGAAAACGAAGAGGATTTAGAGTAGAAGGGGCTCACGAGCCTCACTTTGTCCTATCTATAAAACCGGAGAGTAACCAAATAGTAGTCGGAAAAAGAGATGAGTTAGAAGTAAATCGTTTTACTATTAAAAATATAAATATGTTTGAATATTTAAAAGAATTTAAAGCCTCTGTAAAGGTAAGATATAGAACAAAAGCTATTGAGTGTAGTGTTGAAATAGATAATGGTATAGGTTTAGTAGAGCTTAAAGAGCCTGTATATGGATTAGCATTTGGACAGATAGCTGTATTTTATGATAAAGATAGAGTTATCGGTTCAGGAGTTATATCTTAAAGTAAGTTCTTTAAACTTATAATTGTATAATATCATAAAAAATATAGGAGAATAATAGTATGAAAAAAATTCTTTTAGTTACAACTGCTACAGTTTCATTTCTATTTTCTGGAATTAATTTGCAAACAGCATCTAAAGATGAGTTAATGTGTATAAAGGGGATAGGAGTTAAAAAAGCTGAAGCCATCATCGCATATAGAAAATCTAATAAAATAAAATCGCCTGATGATTTACTTAAGATTAAAGGTTTTGGTAAAGCACTTATCGCTAAGATAAAAAAAGGTGAAAAGACAGTTAAGTGTGGTGGTAAAAAAACTTCTAAGAAAAAAGATAATAAAAAA
>JALWZK010000309.1 GCA_027002665.1 Campylobacteraceae bacterium
ATCTATTACGATAAATACTGTTTTGAAAAAGAACAAAAAAGTTTTGAAAATATTGACTACTATAGACAATTAGAAAAATTAAACTTAAAGACAAAATCTATAGAGTTACAAACTAATTGGAGACTCTCTATAGGTTTAGGAGCAACTTCTGTATATGAGACCTCTCTTACGCTACATTATATTTATGGTATTCCTTATATCTCAGGTAGTGCTATAAAGGGAAGTTTAAGAAGTTTTATAATTAATAAATATTTTGAAAATGATGAAGATAAAGCTCTTAAAACTTTATGGTTTAAAGAGATATTTGGAAGTCAAGGAAATCAAGGAAAAATTATATTTTTTGATGCATTTTCCAATAATGCTAAAATTGAAAAAGATATTATGAACCCACACTATCCAGACTATGATGAGAAGAAGCCTCCAACAGATGACCAAAATCCAAGACCAATTAACTTTTTAACAGTTACAGGAAAATTTACTTTTGTAATTGGTGTCAAAAAAGATTTTAAAATTAAAATTGGCGAAGAAGAAAAATCTATTTTACTATTTGTTGAAGAAAAATTAAAAGAGTCGTTACAAGAGTTTGGAATAGGTGCTAAAACATCTATTGGGTATGGTTATTTTGATGTCATTTTAAAATAAGTATGTAAGCTTTATAGCTCATTTCTAAATCCAAAATAGTTTGCGAACTTTTTTGAATAAATAGTGCTAAAGCACATCAGCTACGGTTTCGTAACTACTAATCCCTATATTTCGGGATTTAAACAACTATTTCAAGTTGTCTTTTACTATCCGAAAATCTTCCAAGATAGTCACAATCATTTAATTCTCGTAAAAATTCAAAAATATGAGGGGATAAATACTCTTTTATCTTCTCTCGATTCTTATAGAACTCACCGTGCAATCTAATAATCTCCAAAACCTCATCTGCCTCATCTCTCGTTAGCATTTTTCTATCTACTAAATCAGCAACTAAGGGTTTTGCCATTTCAGCAGAAATCTTTTCATGTCCAAAAAATTGAACATGGTTATTCTTAGGATTTATCTTTCTCGATTGGGGCTTACCAATATCATGAAGTAGGGCAGATACCTGCACCACTCTATTATAGCCTTTAAGCTCTGCTATTTTACAAACCATCATTGTGTGAGACCAACAATCTCCCTCTACATGATATGGATTTGTTACACTATCATCGAAGTTATGATGGCACTTTAAAAGTGCCTCCTTATATTCCGGATAGTTGATTGAAAACCAACGAATAAACTCTGTCAAGCTATACTCCTAATATTATATTTTTTAGAACTATAGCAGTTTTTAGAGACAGAAGTTGTCTATACAGGAATAACTCGAATATTCTCATCAAGTTTTTCTCTTAAAATCCCCTCAATCGCAAATAGCGTTCCTGTATTGGCACTGGCACAACCGCTACAAGCACCTAAGTATCTAATATATATATCGATATGGCTACCATTCTCTTTAATATCTAATATCTCCATATCACCACCGTCCATAATGAGCATTTGACGAACATTATCATCAATAACCCTATCTACAGCTTTTAATTTTTGAACTACTGTCATATCAGCAAATGCCACAGCTCCACCTGTCGCCATACTGTTAGCATTTTTTGCCATTTTCTCCTTTTGATACTCCTCTAATAAATCAACCAGATATATATCTTTCTCTTCATGTCCACCCGGTTTAATACAGGATTTACAGAATGCTCCAGCCTTTGTATAGTCGGTTATCTGCTCAACTGTTGTCAAATCATTTAATCTAATTACCTCTCTAAGTGTAGATAGTGAGACTCTTGCACATTCACAGACAATAATATCATCTTCAAAGCTCTCCATATCTATACCCTTATATTGAGCGGCAGCCTTTTTAATTACATCATAAGCTAAAACGCTGCAGTGCATCTTTTGTGGTGGGACTGCTGGAGTATCCGGATCATCTCGCATTGCGCGTTCAACATCTATATTTGTAATCTTTACAGCCTCATCGACAGTTTTACCTTTACAGAGTTCTACCATAGTATCACTACTTGCAATGGCAGTTCCACAACCAAAACTCTTAAATTTAGCATCTAAGATTTTATCTGTCTTAGGGTCAACAGCCCAATAGAGTCTAACTGCATCTCCACAGCTCTCAGCTCCAAAATCGGCAACAATAAGTTTTGCACCCATTGCTTTTGCCTGTTCCTCTGTTATCTCACCCATATTTCGTGGGTTATTCATAAGATTCTGAACTTTTTGACTATATGCGTCCCATATTGTTCCACCAATTAAACTATCTATACCCATTTGTTATCTCCTTTTTATATTTATCTATTTGGTGTATAAGCATAAGAGCTTGATATTTCTCTAAGTCTCTTTACCGCTTTTTTAACAACTTCTAAGGTGTAATCTAACTCCTCTTGTGTTGTATATCTACTTAATGAAAATCTAATTGCGGTATGAGCTAAATCGGCATCTGCTCCAATCGCCTCCATTACTGGATTTGATTCCAAATCTTCACTTGCACAGGCACTACCCGTGCTTGCTGCAATACCAGCACAGTTTAAATCCCATAGCATAGCCTCACCCTCTATACCTCTAAACGATATAAGAATGGTATTTGGAGTTCGTTTGTCTCGTGGAGTTACCACAAAAGTATCTTCAATTTTAAGTAACTCATCTTCAAAATTATCTCTCATCGCTCTAACATCTATCATCTCATAATCGAGTGCATCAATAGCCTGTTCCATAGCTTTACCCATACCGACAATACCGGCAACATTTAGAGTTCCGGAGCGTAGTCCACCCATCTGTGAGCCACCATGGAGTAGGGGAATTAACTCTCTCCCCTTTTTTATATATAATCCACCCACACCTTTTGGTCCATGGAATTTATGAGCTGAAAATGTGAGATAATCAACATTGAAACTCTGCACATTGACAGGGATTTTACCGACAGCTTGGACTGCATCTGTGTGGAATGGAACATTATACTCTTTACAAATTTCACCTATCTCTTGGACTGGGAAAATTCCACCCGTCTCATTATTTGCCATCATAACAGAGACAAGAGCAGTCTTATCTGTAATATTGTCTCGGACGCTCTGAGCATCAATTAAACCTTCATGGTTAATTGGTAGATATGTTACTCTACAACCTTGAGACTCAATAAACTTAGCTGTAGCCATTACTGAAGGGTGTTCTACCTCACTTACAATAATATGATTTTTTCTACCTGTCAATATATATTGAAAATATATACTCTTTAAGACCCAATTATTACTCTCTGTAGCACATGAGGTTACGACTACACTATCTTCTCTTGGAGCATTAATACCCGCATAGATTCTCTCCATTGCATCTTTAAGTGGCTGATGCGTCTCACTTGCAAATGAGTGAAGTGAGTTTGGATTACCATACTTCTGAACAAAAAAGGGTTCCATCTCTTGAAATACATGAGGATCAACAATTGTTGTTGCATTATTATCTAAATAGACACGCATTCTTTTCCTTTAATTTTAAATCGGACAAATTAACTCTTAATTAATTTTTCCCATACTACATCACTAAACCTTAAAGTTTAATAATGTTTTTTAAAAATTGCGTGGATTATACTCTTTTGGTGTTTAAGTTTTTATAAATAGATAAGAGAGAAAGAGGATTTATTCTAAAATCCTCTTAAAGCTTTTTGAACATTCTCATCTGCCATAGAGATATTCCAAGCAGGTTCCCAGACAACCTCGACATTAACCTCACCAACACCATCCAATTTTAAGACTGCCTCCTTTACCCATGTTGTAATCATCTGATGTAGAGGACAACCTCTTGTAGATAGTGTCATTGTAATCTTTACATTGCAATTCTCATCAATATTAACCTCATATATTAGACCCATCTCGACCAGATTAAATCCGACCTCCGGGTCAATTACTGTTGATATTGCCTTAAATACATCCTCTGCTGTTATTTTACACATTTCATCTCCTATTTTCCATAATTTAACATTCTTATCATAGAGATATATAGGAATATAGCTCCAACCAATATAAAAGATACTCCTGCTTTAAATAGAAAATCATGCTCTATTAAAAGAGCGATACCACCTAAAAGGACACCAATGGCACTATACCAAAACATTGCTGTAGCCTGTTCTTTCGGATACATCTCATGGAGCATTGGAACCTTTTGCTTCCCCACTAAGGGTGAAAATCTCTCAAACCATACTAAAAATGGAACTATCTTATATAGGTGTCCATTAATTAAAAATCCAATAAACCCTACAATAAAGAACCAGATAGCACTATGTAGCCAATTTTCACTCATGTCGGGCAAAAAATAGACCAACCCCAATACTACAGATAAGATGAGTGAACCAAATCCAAATATCATAGATTTTGCCCAAATATCTAACTCTTTTCTCACAGTTAAGAGATAGATAATATATATCTGGTATAGATAGAATCCAACACCTATAATAGTAATAAGATACCCCAACCACTGCATTGTCATTAAATCGAATATTGAGCCAATAGCCACAGCTATAACCCCAATGGCTACTAAGTTAAATCCTATTTTAATGGCTCTATCACTAAATCCATGAGCGAGAGAGAACATAGGAATTAGTGTTAAAGATATACCCATAATGGTTAAAAGCACAAATCCACCCATTACGAGATAGAAGTGTGCTTTTAACATATTTGAAATATCAACACTAACAGCTCCACCAAGTCCTAAGGCTATTACAAAACCTGTTACTATTCCAAATAGTAAAAATGTGTTACTAAAAGCCACAGTTTTAACTGTAATAGTATCTATCTCAGTTTTTCTTAGGGTTGCAAATGCCTCTATGGCAAATATAACCATAGATGTTAAGACTAAGAGTCCACCATAGGATATTAGAGATGGCTCTATCCAGAAACCCGATACCATTAGGATTGTTCCAATGGTTAAGAGGGGTAAAATTACATAATATAAATCGACTACCGCATGTCCAACCTCTAAAACAACCGGAATAAGTTGTGCCATAGCTCCAAATATAATAACCATCACAAATCCCAATAGAAAAAGGTGTAACCACCCTGCAATCTGTATCTGTTGATATGTGAAGGAGCTATTAAAAAACATTAATGCTATTATGGAGATGAGATAAAAGGTTACCCCAATTCTAAAAAAAGGGGCAATAAGTTTTAGTGGAGGTGCAAAATCTTTAGATATGCCAAACATAGCTTATCCATGACAGCTGGTCTGTGTTAAATCTGCTTTTTCACTCTCTCCCTCTTTATAAGAGAAGATAATTTTTACTCTACCATCGTCCATATTCTCTTTTATATTATTATAGTTATCTCCTATCTTATCGATAAGTCCTGCTGGAAACTTATGATTTATCATAACCAACTTTTTATTTGGACTATCAATCAATTTTAATCCTGCCATTGCATTTACCATTGGTTCTGGAGGTCCACATCTTGAAGTATCAAACTCATAATATTGAGTCTCACCTATCTTATATGTGAAAAATGGAACTGTAGCCCCTGCTACTTCTATCTCTTTCTTTTCAATTTCTGACATTTTTTCTCCTTTTTATAATTTCAAATTATTAGAATTATAAGTTTAATAGCTTAAATAGTGCTAATAACACTACTACTTTTTTCAAAAATTCTCCGAACTCTATCCTGCCACGCCTCTCCAAAGGCTCTCTTATCACTATCGGTAGCAACACCCTGCATAATCTTCTGTATAAGATATTGTTGAATCTCCAATGGAGGGACAGAACTTGGATTATAGATTACATCTACACTTTTATTACTATCCAATCTTGTAAATCTTACAGAAGATTTTATATCTTGATTAAAGAACATTAAATTGGTTCGATTGAAATTGCCACCAATCCCCTTAAATCCAAAATCTGTTGTTGCTCCTGTAATATTGGTAATAACTGAAGCTATAACTCCAGCAACACCTTCAGTTTGAGACTCTTTAAAGTCCACCCTAATATTACCCCGTTGGGGTAGCTCCTCTCCATATAGTGCTTTTAGTCCATATAGTGTAGAGAGATATGCACCTGCAACGGTTGGACAGCTATGTCCTGCGCTCTTGACCACATCTAAGTAGCTAAACTCAACTATCCCATCTTTAAATGTGCCGAGAAAAGCTGATAGCTTATCTTGAAGTTTAATCTTCTCTATATCTTTAAAAAAATCTGGATATTGCATATTTCTCCTTTTTTAAATAGGAGTAATATTATCCTTTTTAACCTATATATTGATTGATTTGCGTCAATAAAAATTCTATTTTACTTTTTTCGCTTTGATTTTTAAATTTAGTTTATGGTCACCTATCTTTAAGGTAAGTTTATTATATTTTAGACTATTGGCTACCAGCTCAATGGTATTTTTATCTATAAATGATATATCGAGAGAGGCGGGGTATTTAAGAGTAGTTAAAATATCTCTTTTTGAGGTGGGTGGGAAGTAGAATATATTACTCTCTCCCACATTTATGGTAAAACTATTTGTGTTTTTGGTTACTCTATATATTGGTCTCTTGAACTCCCTTGTTTTAAATCTCCATACTCTACTCTCCAATTTTCCATCAGCTATATATTTAACCTTTACAATATACTCTTGACCCCATAATAGTCTTCTTAGAGGAAAGAGTGCAAACTCAAACTTTTTAAGTCTTTTGTTAGGGTCTGTGTTATAATCATAAATAATAACATCTTTTATCTCTTTTTTTTGACTCTCAAATAGTTTAAAGCTTATCATCTCTATTTTTTTAAAATATGACTCATTAAAACTAATACTAATTGGAAATCCACTCACACTATAATCTGGCAGAGGGTCTGGTAACTCCTCATAAAATACAGGTGGAACATCTACCTGATTACTATATGGATATGTAACAACTCTACTATTTCTCAATCTATTTTTGTTTAGAACTCTATTAAAGAGAGATGCCCTAATTTTTAGACTCTTATTGGCACATATTCCTTCAGCATACTCACCGGAAGTTATACTATTCTTATCTTGACATATAGCCTCTAAGTTACTACTTCCCATATCATATACAAATGCTGTCTCCAACTTATCATCTCTATTCTGCCATATACCTATTCCAATTTCGTCTGTATGGAAATCTAAAAATCCAAAACGGTGATATATTGCACCCATAAGTCCATCAATAGACTCCTTATAGTTGGGGTTATTATTGGATATATTCTCTATTATCATAGATGTTCTATATCCACTATATATAGCTCTCTCCGAACCATACTTACCTGTATATCCCTGATTTTTACTATCTTCATAGTGTCCTATTGTGTGATTTTCAATTAAATATTTTGCATGATTTTTGGAGGCTTGTTGAAGCTTAGAGTTTAATTTAAATGGAACAAGTCCAGAATGGACTCTAATCTCATTGAGATAGCTTAAACTCTTATTCTCCTCTATGGGTATATCAATTAATGGAGCTTCTTTTATGATAACATTTTCTACTCTTGATGTATCTGATAATATATATAGATAGATAGACAAGAGAGTTAATAGTGCCAATATTGTCCTCTGAACTATGTTTTTCATAATATAACTCCATAATTTAATTAATCATTTTAAATTATATCTAAAAGTTACTAAAAAACAACAAAAAAAATTATAAAATAACTACTCTTCTACAATTATCCCCTCTCTATTAATTCTCTTCCACTCTCCGCCATCTAATAGAATACTATTATCTTCTCTCTTCTCTCTACACCCAACACATATTTCGGCTATACCATTATGAAAAGGGAAAGCAAAATCGTAAAATGGCTCTATAACCATATCGAGATTTTTATTGAAAAATCCAATTTTTCCATTAATCTTAGTTCTCGCTAACCCCTCCTTGAAGCTATCTATTTTACCTTTTTGATTAACATATACCGGCATGGCTTTACCATCCCTTCTGAGATAGTAAAACTTATTATTAATCTTAGCGAGAATTAGAGTCTTACCATGAAAGTCTATATTTGATACATCAAAATATGTAGCATATACTCTCTTTTTCTCTATAGTATGTGAACTACAACCCAATAGTAAAAGAGATAATAGTATAACCCTTACCACGCTACTCTAAAACTTTCTTCCCATAGTAAATTCAAATGATGAGGTTCTCTCCAAGAGACCTGCATTCTTAGCTCTTCCAAATATTAGATTTATAGGTCCTATCGGAGAATACCACTCTATTGATGCTCCATATCCTGCTCTTTTAATCTCAGTAAAACTCTCCTCCCCAATCATACCATAATCGGCAAAAAATGTTAAACGCATTTTAGCAGCTTTTGATAATGGAATACTTGCCTCAACTGTATTAACCAGACTCTTCTTTCCACCATTAATTCTTCTTGTAATATCTCCATTCTCATTTTTACTATATGTTGATGGTGCAATGGTATATGGCTGATAACCTCTAACAGTTGATACACCTCCTAAGAAGAGCTTCTCTGGTCCCGAGATATGCCCCTCATCTTGTAACATATTGGCTCTCACTTTATATCTAAAGATTAAATCGTAATCGATAATATCTTCAACCCCATAATATGCTCCAAATCTGGCTTGATACTCTAAAAATTTCTCATCTCCACCAACTCCTGAATATCCTAAGCTACCACCGAGAATTATCCCTCTTCGTGGCACAAAATAGTCATCTGTATTATCATAAGTAAGCCCTACGGTAAATGTGCTTTTAGCGTAACTTAAATCTTCACTGCTAAATACACTACTAATTAGGGAGTCTGTCGTATCATTTGTATCAATTTTATTTTTACTATAACTATACCCTATAAATCCATGTAGATTTCTACTCAACTGTTTTCCTACATTTGTTCCAAATCCAAATGTATCATGCTGATATGTTGGAAAATCATACTTATTTTTATAGATACTCATACCTAAGCTATATTCACTATCAAATACCCGAGGGTTATTAATAGAGAATGAGTAATTACTGGATACCTTAGATAAATCGAGACTGAGACTTGAGTTTATTCCTGAACCAAATATGTTTCTATCTGATATTGAGGCATTTACCATAAAGTGTTGATATGAGCCATATCCACCACCAATTTGAATACTTCCCGTTGCAGTCTCCTTAACTTTTACAATGAGATTAATCCTATTATTATCAACTCTCTGCTGCTCTATATCAACCTTTTCAAAATATCCTCTTCGCTTTAAGGCATTTATACTATCTTTTAAATCTGTTAAGTTAAATAGGTCCCCCGGTGTTAGATATATATCTCTTCGTATAACACTATCCTTAGTGGAGTAGTTACCCGAAATAATTACATCATTAATATATACCTTATCTCCGGGTTCAACTGAAAAAGTTATATCAACTGTTCTATTAACTTTATCTTGTCTAAAATTTGGAATTATTTTTGCATAGGCATATCCCAAGTTGGCAACTCTCTCTCTTATAAGTCTCAAATCCCTTCTTAGCTTTTCAACATTAAAGATTTTTCCTTTAATTAAATGGAGTTCATCTAATAGCTCCTCTTTATCTATATTATCAACTAACCCCTCTATATCGATACTATTTAATCTATACTGCTCTCCCTCTTTAATATGATATGAGATATTGGCGATATATGAGCCATTATCAACCCTAAGTAGAGGTGCATCGACCTCTGCATCGAGATAACCATTTTTCATATATACATCTCTTGCCCTAAACTGGTCATATTTGAGTTGGTCAAGATGTGCAACCCCATTGCTTCTTCCCGGTAGCCAACCCAGAATATCCTCTGCCTGATTTACTAAGGCATCTTCAAGCTCATCTCTATCTATCTTTTCTGCACCATTAAAATAGATATTTCTAATATGTATCTTCTCCCCCTTATTGACATCAAATGTCAATGCAATACTATCCTCTTTCGGCTCAACTGTAACCTCTACAACAGTATCATAATACCCCTCTGCTTCAATCCTCTTAATTAATCTCTGTTTTGCTCTCTCTATCTTCTCCTTGTCATATAGGTCACCCTTTTTTAGTCCAAGTTCAGCAAATAGTGCCTCCTGCTCATCATCTGAGCTATATCCATTTATTTGGAGTTTGGATATTGCCGATTTCTCTTTAAAGTTATATATTAATACATTATTATCTGTCCATGATACCCATATATCCGAGAAATATCCCTGCTTATAAAACTTTTTGAGTGACTCATCTATCTTATTTATATCAAACTCATCTCCTGCATGAATACCAGATATTTCAGATGCTACATCTCTGGATAGGTGAAAAAGCCCTTTATACTCTACACGCTTGATAGTCTGTGATAGGAGGAGTGAACTAATTGTAATTGATAGTGGTAAAATTCTTTTCATCAAACTTGTAATTCCTTAAGTGAATATCTTTTTATTAAAATAGCATTAGTGTATCCATTTTTCACTAAAAAAGTGGTATAATTTACTCAATTAATGAATATATTGAGTTTCTAAAAAATAACTATACGGGTATCATCTATAT